>JAHADO010000179.1 GCA_018375265.1 Campylobacter concisus
TTGTATTTTTTAGTGTTACACGGATGCGAAGTCCGAAGCTGTCAGTTGTCTTTGAAGCATTTACGATGATGGCATCATTTGAGCGCAAATTTAAAACTAAAGAGTTTTGCTTTGGCTCAATATCTAGCTCTTGAATGATCTTTGAGTTTATGTCCTTGCTCGCGCTTTGATCGTAGCTTAGAGAATTTAGTATCAAAGAGGTTGTGTCTTTTTCACGCTTTTGAAAGATATTACCCTCGTAAGGCGCATCAAAGCTAAGCATGATATCAACCCTGTCGGTACGCTCATAGATGTTGTATGTTAGCAAGTTTGAGGCAAAGATCTGCGTAGCAAAAAGCACAAAAAATAGTACAAATTTCATAAAAGTTCTTTTTTGAAGTACTGAATAACTGACTTTGAGTCCAAAATTTCATTTATCCTGATGGCTAAATTTTTCTCATAAACCATTACTTCGCCTTTTCCAAAAATTCTATTATTTATATATAGCTCCACACTCTCGCCAGCTGGTTTTTCGAGGTCTATGACCGAGCCAGCTTCAAATTTCAAAAGCTCATTTATGCTAACTGTGGTAGTTCCTAGCTCAGCTATAAAATCAACGCTTATATCCATAAGCTCGTCATAGCTCTTAAAAAGCCCTAGCTGTTCTAGTGTCTCTATCGCACCTTCGTCGTTCATTGTATCTTGTAGCCTATTTGAAATGTTCTATTTTTTATCTTATATATAAATTTCTCTTTTAGCTTTATGCCAAAATTCTCAACCTCGCCCAAAAACTCAGGCGTTCCGAGTTTATAAGCATTTGGCTCTTTTTCATTTAATAGATTTTTAGCCTTGCCGATGATCTGATTAGCTATCTCTTTGCAAAGATCGTCCAGATCGCCACCATCAACATCTTCGTGACCAAAAAAGGCATTCATGAAAATTTTTAAAGTATCTTTTTTAAAAAATAGATAAAACTGATACTCGCTTTTGCCCTTATAAACTGGTATGCTAGCCCCGTAAAATCCTTTACCAAGGCTCTTGCCAAACTCTAAATCCAGCCCCAAAGTATCCTTGCAAAGATAGCTCGTGGCTTCATCTATAACTTTTCTCATATCTCTTCCTTAAGACTTGAAATGCGCGTTAATTATACTTTGGCTTTACTAAATTAGCTATAAATTTATTAAGCATTTTAAAAGAGTTTATCGACCTCTTTAACTAGCTCTTTTCCACTAAATTTGGCGCAAAGCTTGACTATTTGTGTGCCTATGATCGCAGCGTCAGCATATTTTTTCACTTCGCTAACATCATCTTTGTTTTTGATGCCAAAACCCACAGCCACTGGCAGATCGCTCTTTTTCTTAAGCTCTAGGACTAAATTTTTTATCCTATCTTCATCAGCTCTTTTTGAACCGCTAACGCCGATAGCACCTAGCACGTAGATAAATCCTGAGCCAAATTTTAATATCTCAACAGCCCTGCTCCCAGACGTGACACTTATAAGTGGCACAAGGCATAAATTTAGCTCCTTGCATTTTAGAGCAAACTCCTCGCACTCCTCACAAGGCAGATCAGGCACGATAAAGCCGCTAACTCCAGCTTCACGTGATCTTTTTAGAAATTTATCCACGCCATAAGCAAAGATGATGTTGTAATAAACTAAAAAAACAAGTGGCTTTGTCACTTTTGCCTTGCAGCCCTCAAGCATATCAAAGACAACATCGGTATTTACGCCACTTTGAGCTGTCTCAAAGCTAGCTTGCGCGATGAGCTTGCCATCAGCCAGCGGGTCAGAGTATGGGATGCCGATCTCTAGCAGATCAAGCGTGCTCTCATCTAAATTTTCTAAAAATTCCTTCGTTTTTTCTAGGTTTGGATAACCAGCCACAATGTAGCCGATGTTTGCCCTTTTGCCGTTAAATGCGCTTCTAACCTTATCCATAAATTTTTCCTTTTTCGTAGCCGATAACTGTGTTTATGTCCTTATCGCCCCTGCCTGAGACATTTACGACGATGACGCTTTTTTTATCAAGTTTTGGGCAGAGTTTCTCCAGATACGCCACCGCATGCGCGCTCTCGATAGCTGGGATGATGCCCTCCATCTTACTTAGAAAATACAAAGCATTTATGCACTCATCGTCAGTTACAGCTTCGTATTTTACCCTTTTAATGTCGTTTAGGTGAGCGTGCTCTGGGCCGATGCCTGGGTAGTCAAGACCTGCTGAGATGCTGTGAACTGGCGAGATCATGCCATACTCATCTTGCAACACGGTCGTTTTCATGCCGTGGATGATGCCGGTTTTGCCTTTGCTAAGCGTAGCTGCGTGATAAGGTGTCTCTATGCCAAGTCCGCCAGCTTCTATACCTACCAAATTTACGCTCTCATCGTCCAAAAACGCACTAAAAATACCAATAGCATTACTACCGCCACCGACGCAGGCGATGACATAGTCAGCCTTTTTGCCATAATTTTCAAGCTGAGCTTTGGCCTCTGTGCCGATGATGCTTTGGAAGTCACGCACGATCTTTGGATATGGGTGTGGGCCAACGGCTGAGCCAATGACGTAAAATGCACTCTCTATCTCATTTACCCACGCTTGTATGGCTGCTGTAGTCGCCTCTTTTAGCGTTTTTAAGCCATCTTCTACGCTCACCACCTTTGCGCCAAGAAGCTGCATACGAAAGGCATTTAGCTGCTGTCTAGCCACGTCTGTTGCACCCATATACACATCACACTCTAAGCCCAAAAGTGCCGCCGCAGTCGCTGTTGCCACGCCATGCTGACCAGCTCCAGTCTCAGCTAAAATTTTCTTTTTACCCATTTTTTTAGCAAGCAACGCTTGAGCAAGAGCGTTATTTATCTTGTGCGCGCCAGTGTGGTTTAGATCCTCTCTTTTTAGGTAAATTTCATGTCCGTAGTGCTCGCTTAGGCGCTTTGCAAAAAAGAGCGGGCTAGGCCTGCCAACATAGTTTTTCAAAAGATCATTAAGCTCGTCTTTAAACTCTTTTGTCTTTGCGATGCTCTCATAAGCATTTTCTAGCTCATCAAGGGCAAACATCACCGTCTCAGGCACGAACTGCCCGCCAAATTTTCCAAAATATGCTTTAGTGTTCATCTTCTACCTCACCTATGATCTTTAAAATTCTCTCTATCTTTTGCGCATCTTTTATGCCGTTTTCGTCCTCGACTTTTGAGTTGATATCGACTAGATATGGCTTAAATTTGAGCGCCTCTTTTATGTTGTGCTCGCCTATGCCCCCAGCCATGCCAAATTTAAATTTAACCTCTTTTAAAATTTCCCACTCAAAGCTAGTGCCGTTTCCTCCAGCATTTTCGCCCTTGCAGTCAAAAAGCGCCATGTCAAAATGCTTAAAATCAACCTCTGGCAAGCTATCTTTCACGCTAAAAACCTGCCAGATCTCAAGCCCCATGTCTTTTAAATTTGCATGCAAATTTTCACTGATCGCTCCATGCACCTGAGCCACGTCAAGACCAGCAAACTGGCAAATTTCCATTATCTCGCAGTCGCTTTGCTCAGCAAAAACACCAACTACTTTTTTGCCCTTGCTGTGAGCAAATTTCGCTATCTGCCTAGCTAAATTTAGCTCGACCCTTCTTTTGCTTTTGGCAAATATTAGTCCGATAAAATCAACATCCAAAGCGCAAACCGCACTCACCTCATCTAGCGTTTTGATACCACAAATTTTGACTAGAGATTTCATTTTTGACCTAAAAAATATAATATCGCAAACTTGTTTCAGCGATTTCTTTCATTATTTCGAACATTTCATCTATACTCCATTCATGTTTTCTAAAATACATGCTAACTGGAGAAAATTTATTATGTTCGCTATTACCATCTAATTTAAAAATATATG
>JAHADO010000180.1 GCA_018375265.1 Campylobacter concisus
AGCTAAGCTTAAATTTATTATTTTTCTCGCCGCTATCTTTGCCAAAGTAGGCGTTTAGCGCTCTTAGCGTAAATGCACGCTCCTGCGTTGAGCTAAGCTCATTTAAATTTACTATCAAGAAATTTGCAAGGTCGTCTGAGTAGTCGTTTTTCTCAAAATATTTTGCGTGCAGATATAAGATAAAGGCGTTATCTCTTACTTTTGAGCTAAAATCAGATGCATTTTCTTCGCTTGTTTTGGCATTTTTGATATCTTTTAGCGCGACTTTTGCCTCGTCATTTAGGCCGTTTATCTTTAGGGCTGCTGCCATTAGGTATTTACTTAGTGCTGTTTTATTGTAGGCTTTGTCGTCATAAATTTTATTTAAGATTGATCTATCGGCCATATTTGCACGCGAGCTTACATAAAGTGCGTAAAGTGCCTCAAGGTCGTTGTTTGCGTATTTTAAGAGTGAATTTAGAGCATTTTGTTTGACGCCTTTATTTACCTCATATCCAGCCTCACTAAGGTCAAGAAGCACGTCTGTTGCAAAGATACTTGCAAATGCATTTGTCTCACCTAGATCGCTCCAGTAGCCAAAACTGCCGTCTGGTTTTTGCATCTTGACTAGCTCATCTATGCCGCTAACGATAAATCTCTTTTGATCGCTTTTTTCAAGCTCATCTTTTGGTTTTAAATTTAAAAGCGCAAGCAGTCTTGAGCTTCTTTGTTCCGCGCATCCGTAAGGATACTCTACTAAATTCTTTGAAGCTGCCAAAAGCACGCTTGAGACCGAGCTTGACGCATCAACGCTCACATCGTGATAGCCTTTTGGAAGTGAAATTTTACTCTCTTTGTCAAAGACGCTGCTCTTTTCGTAGGTCCTGATCGTATAAGGACTAATGACGTCTAGTAAATTTTGAAGCGTTTTTGAGCTATTTTTGTCGCTTACTGTTATATTGTATTCGCCAGCACCTATTTCAAGGGCTGAAATTTTAAGCACAAACGCCTTGTTCTCAAGCGGCTTTAGGTTGGCTTTTTCTTGCGTTTTGATGTTTAAATTTTTGCTTGTTACGATGTTTATAGTAAGGTTTTTGTCCGTATTTGTCGTATTTATAAGCCTTAAATTTGCGCTTAATTCATCGCCTTTTAAAAGATAAACTAAAGCGCTTGGCTTAATGATCACATCATCTTTTACTTTTATCTCGCTATTTACGGCGTTCATCGCAGTTGCGTCATTTGCCACGGCATCTACTCTAATGGCGCCGTTAAAGCCATTTGGCGTTTTAAACTCATATGAAATTTCGCCTTTGTCGTCCGCTTGAAGACTCACTAAATTTGCATAAGTTTTTACATTTTTGCTATCAACTGGGCTTGCGTGTTTTGCCATTTTTGCAGCCACTGCCATCGCCGCAGCATCACCGCCAAAGCTTAGCGTTTTGCCCTCGACCTTGTAGTTTGTGAGCATATTGTAGATGTCGTAGTCAAAGACGCCATCAGGTAAAATTTTGTCAAAAAACTTAAGCGGATCGGCTGGTTTTTGCGAAGTGATATCAAGCACGCCAACATCTGTGATAAATAAATTCAGATAAGCTTTTGGCTTTGTTTTTAGTGAAATTTTGATATTTTCATCGCTCTTTGCGCTTTTTGGCGCTTCTAAGCTAAGCTCTATCTTTCTTGAAGATTTATCGCCGTTTGCATAGACCTTGCCGTAGGTTCTAAACGGAGTTAGTCCAGCGTCAGTCATGCGGTAGATATTTGCGCTCACGTAAAGGCCATTAAAGTCAAAGTCAAGTTTAAATTTAACGTTTGCTGAGTTGTTTTTGATCTTGACGACCTTGTAGGCTTTAACCCCTGCGTCTTCAAGCGTGACAAGTGCGATGCCTTCTTTTATAGCTGAGCTTATGTCTGCGCTTAGTTCGTCGCCTTTTTTATAGACGCTTTTGTTTAGCTTTATCTGAGACTTGCTAAGCTCTTTTGTAGGCGCTAGTATTGAGTAGTTGTAGCCGCTTACGTCGATGTCTAGGCTCGTGCTCGCGCCACTTACTAAATTTGTAGCAGTGATGACGTATGAGCCACTTTGCGTAAATTTATAGCTAAACTCGCCACTATTTTTATAAAAGCTATCCACATCTTCAAGCGTTTGGATCCATTTTATATAGCCGTTTGCGTCCCTTTGATACTGCCATGTGACACGTTTTATATCAAATTTCAAATTTGACTTCACTGCCTTTTGGCTTGGCATATCAACAACGACTGTTCTTATCTTTACATCTTCGTTTGGATCAGCAAATGCCGTGCTAGCAGCGATGCCAACCATATCTTTATAAGGATAGAGTGTAAAGCTTTTTGCGTCACTTACGTTTTTGCCATCGTCATTTACGTTGAAATTTATGACGCCTTTTATGATAGAAGGTGCATTTTTGGTGTTAAAGCTAAGATCTATCATTTGGCTTGATTTGCCATCTTTTGAAAGAGTTAGATCATTTTCTATGCTTGGATAAGCAGCCGCTTTTAGGGTGTCATTTTTAAATTTATACTCTTTAAATTCGCTATTTTTATACTCATCATCAAAGAAGCTAACCTGCATACTGCCAGCTAGGTCGCTAGCTGCTCCGCCAAAGAGATAGCTGCTTGTCAAATTTACCTTTACTAGTTCGTTTGCAAAGAATTTATCCGCGTCTATGGCTATGTCATTTTTTATCTTGTTTGGCACGAAGCTCTCGACATAAAATGGCACGCTTGCTATCACTTTGCTAGCGTAGATTATCTGCATGTTAAATCTACCGCTTAGATCGCTTAAAATTTCTTTTTCGAAATTTATCATGCCGACATCATTTGTATTTTGCGTGATCTGGGCGCTACTTTTGCCTTGCGGATCGATAAATTTGATCTTAACTGGCATATTTTTAAGCGGGTTAAAGTCCCTATCTCTTAGATAAATTGCTCCTTTTAGGCTCTCGTTTGGTCTTATGATATTTGAGGCAAAATGCGTGTAAGCATCGATGCTCTCGCTTGGATTTTGGCTGATGAGCTTTGCCTCATTTAGCGCTTCGCCATCTTTTATGATGAGGAAATTTTGCTCCTTGCCAAGTGAGACGACGATCGATGAGATCTCTTTGTAGATATCTTTTTTGTTAAATTTAAAGACACCAACATCATTTGTCGCGCCAACTGCGATCTCTTCGTTTCTTTTGCCATAAATTTTTACATTTGCGTTTGGTAGCATTGTGTTTTCGCCAAGGCGGTTTGCAAAGACGAAAATTTCATCCTTGCCAAGCTTTGCATTTATGGCGATGTCGCTTAGATAGACGACCTTTGAGACGCTCTTATCTTTGCCGTAGTTTAAGCTTATCTTATAAACGCCGTCTCCTGCTCCTGCAAAGTCAAGCTTGATCTTGTTTAGTGAAATTTCGTTTAATGCACCCTCTAACTTGTAGCTTTTGCTTGCTACTTTTGAGCTAAAATTGCTCAGATCTTCGCTATTGTCGTTGAAATTTAAAAAGTATCTAAAATTTTGATCGCTTAACTTCTCAACGCTTACATTTAGCTCAGGTAAATTCGCACTTCTAATGCCGATCTCGCCCACGCTTGAGATGTAAGGCTCTTCGTTTGTGAAATTTGCAAATGGAGTGAAGTTGCTAGCGACCACCTCGTAGGTTTTAGCCTCTCTTACGACATTTCTATCATCTCCAAAGCCCGGTTTTATCGTGATCTCGTAGCTATTTTGCGGTTTAAACTCATCGCTTGTGATATCGATGTAATAATCATACCCCTCAAGCTCAGAATTTGGCGCGCTATTTTCATCGTCATTTTTATATGCTACGTCGCTTATACTAAAGCTTTTTACGCCTTTTA
>JAHADO010000181.1 GCA_018375265.1 Campylobacter concisus
AAGCAAATTTAAAACTATACCAGTAACCGCGCCAAGTCCGATACCTGAAAATTTAACCGCACCAAGATCAAGCACCATGCCGCCGATGGCGAAGATGAAGATGAGGGCTACGATTATCATATTTCTAGGATCGGCAAGATCGACTCTGTTTTTTATAAGTGTCTCCATGCCAACGCTTGCGATGATGCCAAAAAGTAGCAGCATGATACCGCCGATGACTGGAGCTGGTATGGTCGAGAGCACCGCGCCAAGCTTGCCAACGAAGGCTAGCACGATAGCAGTGATCGCTGCAAAGGTCATGATCGCTGGATTATACGCTTTTGTAAGGCTAACCGCGCCTGTGACCTCTGAGTAGGTGGTGTTTGGCGGACCACCAAAGGCAGCAGCTAGGGAGGTGGCTAGACCGTCGCCTAAAAGGGTGTTTTTAAGCCCTGGATTTTTCAAAAAATCCTCTTTTGTGACGTTTGAGATAGCGAGCATATCGCCGATGTGCTCGATCGCTGGGGCGATGGCGATAGGTATCATGTAGATGATCGCTTCGATTTCAAATTTTGGTGCGCTAAAGCTTGGCACTCTAAACCAAGGGGCGCTTGCGATGGCGCTAAAATCAACCATGCCAAAGCAGTAAGCCACGATGTAGCCAGCGATGATGCCAAGCAGGATCGGTATGAGCCTAAACATCCCCCGTCCTAGCATCATGACAACGATAGTAGCAATAAGCGATGTGGCTGCAACTATCATCGCTACGTTTTGAGTGTAAGTCTCAGTAGCTGAAGTAGCCATCTTGACGGCATTTGGAGCAAGTATCAGACCTATGGTCATGATGACTGGACCAACGACAACTGGAGGCAAAATTTTATGCAAAATTTTCTCGCCGCCAAAGCGAACCACAAGACTTAGCGCGACATAGAAAAATCCAGCAAATATAACGCCGCCCATCGTCACTGGTATGCCCCATTTTTCGATGCCGTATTGAAGCGGAGCGATGAAGGCAAATGAGCTTGCTAGAAATATCGGCGGGACATTTTTCCTAGTTATTAGCTGAAAAAGCAGCGTGCCAAGACCTGCTGTAAAGAGCGCGACGTTTGCATCAAGCCCCGTAAGGATAGGCACGAGCACGAGCGCGCCAAAGGCGACAAATAAAAACTGCACACCGATCAAGCTTTGCCTAAGATCAAATTTATACCCCTCATACCTTTGCATTTAGCATCCTTTTTGCGTATTCTCTAACCTCTTTATCAACTTCATAAATTTCATCTACGCTTGAAATTTTAAGAATCTTAAATTTTTTTGCTGAGCCTAAAATGAGCCTTGATATATCCAAAAATGAGCACTTTTTCTCTAAAAAGCTAAATACTCCAACCTCGTTTGCAGCGTTAATTACAACGCCTAAATCAGGGTTTGCCAAGACTTCATCTTTTAGCGAAAAGACTGGATATTTTTTAAGGCTAATCTTGTTAAATTTGATGTTTTTTAGATCAAGTAAATTTGCGTGCGAGACGATATTTTGCTCAACTTTTTCAAAGATAGCATGCGAAATGGCTAGCTTCATATCTGTGCGCGAGAGGTGCATCGTGCTTGAGCCGTCGATAAACTCAACTACAGCGTGGATGGCTGAGGTTGGCTCTATCACGGCCTCGATATCTTTTATGCCGTAAAGCCAGTAAGCCTCCATCACCTCAAAAAGCTTGTTTGTCATCGTCGCACTGTCAATCGTTATCTTTGCGCCCATATCCCAGTTTGGGTGTTTTAGCGCATCGCTTGGCGTGGCATCTTTTAGAAATTTGATCGGCTTTTTATAAAATGCCCCGCCACTTGCTGTGATGATGAGCTTGCTTGGAGTTGTTTTGTTTTCTAGTAGAAATTTAAGCCCAAAATGCTCGCTATCAATGGGCAAAATTTCTCTTGTTTTTAAAAATTTACCGCCAACTACAAGGCTCTCTTTGTTTGCAAGTGCCAGCTTTTTACCAAGTGCTTGTGTCTTTAGGCTAGGAGCAAGTCCAGCAAAGCCAACAAGGGCGTTTATCACTTTTTTTGAGCTTGAAATTTCAAGCATTTCTAGCAGTCCAGTCTCACCAAAAAAGATCTTTTTAGCTTCTATGTTTTTTACATTTTTAGCTAGCTTTTCATCGCCCACGCAGACAAATTTTGGCTTAAATTTTAAAATTTGCTCGTTTAGAAGATCAACATTTTTAGCGCAGCTTAGCGCCTCAACCTCTACATTAAATTTCTCGCAGAGCGCTAGAGTATTTTTGCCGATCGAGCCAGTTGAGCCAAGTATTACCACGATAGCGACCAAAGTAGCGCAACAACGCCAAATAAATAGCCATCTATCCTGTCAAGCATGCCACCGTGACCTGGGAAAAGCGTGCCGCTGTCTTTGACACCGCAAAGTCTCTTTAGATAGCTCTCAAAGAGATCTCCCCAGACCGCAAAGACGCAGACTAAAAAGCTTGAAAATAGAATTTGGAAAAATCCATCTGTTACGAAATTTCCAACTACGCAGCCAATTATGGTGCCTACTACCACGCCGCCAACTGCACCTTCGATGGTCTTGTTTGGTGAGCTTGGGCTAAACGGGTGCTTGCCAAAGGCTTTGCCAACGAAAAATGCGCCACTATCGCTTGCAACGACACTTAAAATAAGCCACGCAAGATAGCCCATGCCATACTCTGAATAAAGCATCCACATCATAAATATAGGAGTTGTCGGATAGACAAAAGGGGCGACTAGCTTTAAATTTTCGCTTTTTATGTGTGCAAGGATAGATGCTACCAGCATGATCGCAAGGATCGCGATGAAGATCGGATTTGTAAAATATGTAAGCACGTAAAATGCGAGCGCTGCATAAACTAGCTGTTTGTGATCGATGCCATAAAGCTTGAGCGACTCATTAAAGGCAAAGTAAAGCACCGCGCCAAGCAAAATAAAATTTAAAATATAATTATCTATAAAAAAAACTACCAAAATAGCAACAAACATCAAAACGCCAGTGATAATGCGTGAAGACATACACTCTCCTTAAAATCGTTATTTTGCCGTAATTATAACACTTAAAATTTAGACGGCGTTTATAAGAGTGGAATTTGGTTTAAAATGTGTTTTGAGTTGGTAAATTTTAGATTTATTTGGGTGGCTACGCAAAAAATTTATGCGATGAAAACAAAAAGATTGCTTATTCTTGTATCTAAAAATTATTTTCCTCAAAAAAGTCGGTGTCGATCTTGTAAATTTTATAAATTTGACTTGTTTGGACTCTGGTTTTATGCTCTATCATTAGTTTGGCTAATCTACCACCATCTATTAATACCACGCTAAAATTTTGACTATCTTTGGCAAACGTTTGGGCCTCTTTTGTAAATTTCGCTGTAGTGATAAAGACGCCTTTTTTGGTATTTTTATTTGAGATGGCGCCGATGAATTGCTGTATCTCTTGCCTGCCAATGTTGCTGCCATCCTTATATCTCTTTGCTTGGATGTAAATTTTAGAAAGTCCTAGCTCATCTTCGTCTATTATGCCATCTATCCCGCCGTCTGGTCCTTTATTTGTAAGGCTCCCAGTTCCATAGTCCATCCTCTCTAAAAGCTCTGTTACTAGATGCTCAAAAAATCTAGGCTCTTTTTCTAAAATGCTAGATAAAATTTCACTTTTTAACTCTTCTTTTATCTTTTCATATGCTTCTTTTAGGCTGTCGTCTGGTGTATTTTCTACTGCTTCTTTCTTTTCTTGTTTGATCTCTTGCTTATAAATTTCATCATACCAAGATATAAATTTCTCTTTTGCTTTCTTGCTGCTTATCAGCTCTT
>JAHADO010000182.1 GCA_018375265.1 Campylobacter concisus
GAAATTTGCAAAAAAAGTGGCAGTGAGCCGGTGCTCTTGCTAAACGAGGCCGATCAGTTTTTAAGCACGAGAGTAGAGAGCTCAAGCGGGGCTGAAAAGATGCATAATCAAATGCAAAATATCTTTTTAGAGCAGATCGAGCGCTTTGAGGGCGTACTGATCGCTACGACAAATTTCTTGCAAAGCCTTGATGTGGCATTTTCTAGAAGGTTTGATTATAAGATCGAGTTTAAAAAGCCTGATTATAACGGCAGGCTTGCCATTTGGCGTAAAATTTTGCCTGAAAATGCGAGCTTTGAAGATGGCTTTAGCGTGGAAAGGCTAGCTGAGTTTAACCTAAGTGGCGCGCAGATCGTCCTTGCGCTAAAAAATACCGCTTTAAAAGTGGCGATAAAAGATGATGGAATTTTTACCTTTGAGGACTTCAAAACCACGATAGAGCGTGAGCTAAACTCAAGCTTTGGCGAGGATAAAAAGATGGGATTTGGAAGCTATGATAATTGATAGGTTGATTAAATTATGAAAATTGAAAAAATTACTATAGAAGGCTATAAATCCATAAAATCATTAAGGGATTTTGAGTTAAAGAATATCAATATATTAATAGGTGCAAATGGGGTCGGTAAAAGTAATTTTATCTCTGTTTTTAAAATGGTTAACTACATGCTATATAAGCGTCTTCAAGAGCATACCCAAGATAAAGGGCCCGATAGTTTTTTATACTTTGGAAGGAAAATTACAAATCAAATATTGCTTGATTTTGCGTTTGGATCAAACGGCTATGATGTTACATTAATACCCACACAAAACAACCAATTACTAATTAAACGAGAGCATGTTAGATTTAAGGGTTACAATTATATAAACACAATAGGTTCTAATATGCTTGAAAGTCATCTTATGGAGGCTCCAAAATACGCATATTCCCAACAAATCGCTCAATATACCCTTGATGCTATTAGGAGCTGGAAACTATACCATTTTCACGATACGGGAGAAACATCACCCATAAAGGGCGTATGCCAAGCTAACGACAATATAATATTTAAAGCAAATGCCCAAAACATTTCCGCATTTTTAAAAAGATTAAAGGATGGCTATTTAGATTACTATGAAAAAATAGTTTCGACTATACAAGATGTAGCGCCTTTCTTTGGTGGATTCATTCTTAGGGATTCTGATTATATCCAACTTGAATGGTACGATAAATCAGATCCAGATACTCCATTTAAAGCTCATATGCTTTCAGATGGAACATTACGCTTTATATGCTTAGCCACTCTTTTATTGCAGCCTTTTGAGCTAATGCCTGATACTATTATTATAGATGAACCTGAACTAGGGCTTCATCCATTTGCAATAAATATTCTAAGCGCGCTCATTAAAAGAGCTGCCGAAAAAAAGCAAATAATTATCTCATCTCAGTCAGTAGAACTTATAAACTATTTTACTCCAGAGGATATTATAGTAGTAGATAGAAAAAATAAAGAAACGGTTTTTAGGCGCTTAAAAGAAGAAGAGTTGGGTGATTGGCTACAAGACTATACGCTGGGTGAAATTTGGAAAAGCAATCTAATAGGCGGTAGGCCATGAGAAGAGTATATATAATATGCGAAGGTCAAACCGAAGAGAATTTTATAAAAGAGGTGTTTGCTCCTTATTTTAATCCACAAATAGTTGCTATTCAACCATTGCTAGTAGGTAAAAAAGGTGGGGCATTATCGTATGATAGAGTAAAGAATTTTATATTAAACCTTGCCAAAAATGACACAGCCACATACATAACCACTATGTTTGACTACTATGCTCTTGATACAAATTTTCCCGGCCACAATCAACTAAACGCAATCCCGGATATATATAAAAAAGTTAAATATTTGGAGAAAAAATTTAGAGATGATATAAATTCATTTTTTTCTAATAATAGATTTTTCCCGTATATACAACCGCATGAATTTGAAAGCTTACTTTTTAGCGATATAAATGAAATAGTAAAAGCAGATCCCGGCTGGAATAAAAAAGCGGCTTTAATAAGCTCTTTATCAAAAATAGTTAATGACTATCCAAACCCAGAAGAAATTAACAATTCTCCTAGCACCAGTCCATCTCATAGATTGGGCCAAATTCTAAATTTACCAAAATACAGAAAAGTATTACATGGAGCCACTATAGCTAAAAATATCGGCATAGATAATATTAGGCAAAAGTGTAAACATTTTGATGAATGGTGCAATAATAAAAATTTATTTCCATAGTTTTGCACTACGTTCAATGCTTTAAAAACAATTTACTGATTGATCTTATCAAGCAACTCTTCGACCTCTTCAAGCGCAAAGGCCTCTTCTGAGCTTTGTTTTAAGAAGCTCTCCATAAATTCTTTCTTAGATATCGCAAGGTCAAGCTCCTTGTCGCTGCCCTTTTGATATGCGCCGATGCGAAGCAAGACCTCATTTTCTTTTAAAAGCGAGTAGAGGCGCTTAAATTTCATCGCATTTAGCTTGTGTTCTTTGCCGATCACGTCGCCCATGACACGCGAGGCCGAGTTTTGGATATTGATAGGTGGGTAGATGCCAAAGTCCGTTAGCTCGCGGCTTAGCACGATGTGGCCGTCTAGGATAGAGCGGCTTTGGTCAGCTATCGGGTCGCTCATATCATCGCCCTCGACTAGCACGGTGAAAAATGCCGTGATACTGCCCTTGCCCTCCTCTTTGCCCGCGCGCTCCATTAGCTGTGGCAAGAGTGTGAGCGAGCTTGGCGGATAGCCCTTTGAGGTCGGTGGCTCGCCAAGCGCAAGGCCGATCTCACGCTGCGCCATCGCAAAACGCGTCACACTATCCATGATGAAAAGCACGTCGTTGCCCTGCTGTTTGAAGTACTCAGCCACGCTCATCGCGCAAAATGCGCCGTATTTTCGCATGAGCGAGCTATCGTCACTGGTCGCTACGATGATGACCGTGCCCTCTAGGTCGCCGCCTAGGTTTTTTTCGATAAATTCAGGCACCTCACGGCCACGCTCGCCTATTAGCGCGACTACTTTTATGGGAGCTAGCGTATTTTTTACGATCATACCCATGAGGGTTGATTTGCCCACGCCTGAACCTGCAAAAATCCCCAGTTTTTGCCCCTTGCCGCAGGTAAGCAGCCCATCTATCGTCTTTATGCCAACGCTAAAAGGCTCGTTTATAAGACCCCTTTTCATCGCATCTATCGGCGCTCTCATGATCGGCATATATTCAGTCGTATCGATCGCCCCTTTGCCGTCAATTGGCTTCATAAATGGATCGACCACACGGCCTAGTAAATTTGGCCCCACCGGTATGCTCATGCCCTGATCGCTCTCATAGACAAAGTCACCTATCCTAAAACCCTCGACAAAGCCAAATGGGCTGATATAAGCGCCATCTGTCTTTATCTGCGTGACCATGCCAAGGCCGTTTTTGCTCTTGTCTTTTGCCACTATGCGCACGATGTCGCCGATACTTGGGCGAAGTCCGGTGATCTCGATCGTAGTAGCTGTGATCTTTGTGATGACACCGAAGGTATTTGAGAGCTTCACGCCCTCTTTAAGCCTTGAATTTATACGCTCTAAACTCAAAAATGCGTTTCCCTAGGCGAATTTATCAGCGAGAAAAACTCCCGTCTTGTGTCTGCATTTTTGATAAAGCAGCCCCTAAGCGCAGAGGTCGTGGTAGTCGAGTTTATCTTCTCCACACCCCTCATCTCAACGCACATATGTCTAGCCTCGACGACAACTCCAACGCCTTTTGGAGCGATAACGTCCTCAAGCGCCTTTGCGATCTG
>JAHADO010000183.1 GCA_018375265.1 Campylobacter concisus
AGCAAGAAATTTTCATACGTGAAATTCCGTTGATGACAGATAGAATTTCATTTATTATAAATGGCGTTGAGCGTGTTGTTGTAAATCAACTTCATAGAAGCCCTGGCGTTATCTTTAAACAAGAAGAGAGTGCAACTGTTGCAAATAAACTTATCTATACAGCTCAAATAATTCCAGATCGCGGATCTTGGTTGCACTTTGAATATGATACAAAAGATATTTTATATGTTAGGATAAATAAGCGCAGAAAAGTGCCTGTAACTATCTTGTTTAGGGCATTAGGATATAAAAAACAAGACATTATTAAGCTATTTTATCCGATACAAAATTTAGTTATTAAAAATAATAAATTTTTAACTCTTTTCAACCCAGAGGATTATCTAGGAAGAGTTGAGTATGATATAAAAAATGAAGATGGAGAGATTCTTCACCAAGCTGGCAAGCGTCTAACAAAGAAAAAAGCCGATAAATTAATCGAAGATGGTGTTAAATTTGTTGAGTATCCAATAGAAGCACTTATTGGTAGATATTTGGCAAACCCTGTGATAAACACAGAAAGCGGCGAAATTTTATATGACACACTATCTGCTCTTGATGAGAATAAACTGGCAAAAATTTTAGCTGAGCATGAAAGTATCGAGATCATAAATAACTCCGCAGCCGGTGTTGATGACGCTATTATAAATTCATTTATCGCTGACAATGATATGCTTAAAGTTTTAAAACAAACTGAGGGTGTAGATGATGAAAATGACCTTGCTGCTATTAGAATTTACAAGGTTATGAGACCTGGCGAGCCGGTAGTTAAAGAGGCTGCAAAAAGCTTTGTAAATGATATATTGTTTAACCCTGAAAGATATGACCTAACAAAAGTTGGTCGTATGAAGATGAACCACAAGCTTTCGCTTGATGTGCCAGAGTACGTTACTTTGTTAACTAGCGAAGATATCATCAAAACTGCAAAATATCTTATAAAAGTTAAAAATGGACAAGGTCACATTGACGACCGCGACCACCTTGGCAACCGCCGTATAAGATCGATCGGAGAGCTACTTGCTAGTGAGCTTCACCTTGGTTTTGTTAAGATGCAAAAGGCTATCCGTGATAAATTTACAAGCCTAAGCAATAACACTGATGAAATCATGCCTTATGATCTTATCAATCCAAAAATGATTACAGCAACAATCATGGAATTTTTCACAGGAGGTCAGCTAAGCCAGTTTATGGATCAGACAAACCCACTTAGTGAGGTTACTCATAAGCGCCGTCTATCTGCGCTTGGCGAGGGTGGCTTGGTAAAAGAGCGTGCTGGATTTGAGGTGCGTGACGTTCACCCAACTCACTACGGCAGAATTTGCCCGGTTGAAACACCAGAAGGTCAAAATATCGGTCTTATTAATACCCTTTCAACTTATGCAAAAGTAAATGACCTTGGCTTTGTTGAGGCGCCTTATAAAAAGGTCGTCGATGGCAAAGTGACTGATGAGATAGTCTATCTAACAGCGACTCAAGAAGAGGGCAATGTTATCGCTCCAGCATCAACTAAGCTTGATGAAAATGGACATATCGTTGAGGATTTGATCGAGGTTAGAAAAGAGGGTGAGATGATGCTTGCTCGTAGAGAAGATGTTACGTTGATCGACCTTTGCTCTGGTATGATAGCTGGTGTTGCAGCTTCGCTTATCCCTTTCCTAGAGCACGATGACGCTAACCGTGCACTTATGGGTTCAAACATGCAACGTCAAGCAGTGCCGTTACTTCGTTCAACTGCTCCTATCGTTGGAACAGGTATGGAGAGCGTTATCGCAAGAGATGCTTGGGAGAGCGTAAAAGCAAAACGTGGTGGCGTGGTTGAAAAGGTTGATAATAAAAACATCTTTATCCTTGGTGAAGATGAAGCTGGTCCATATATTGATCACTACTCTTTAGAGAAAAATTTAAGAACAAACCAAAATACGACATTTTCACAACATCCAATCGTTAAAAAAGGCGATGAGATCGAGGCTAATCAAATCATAGCTGATGGTCCAAGTATGGAAAAAGGTGAGCTAGCTATCGGTAAAAACGCACTAATCGCATTTATGCCTTGGAATGGCTACAACTACGAGGATGCGATCGTTATTAGTGAAAAAATGATACGTGAAGATGCCTTTACAAGCGTTCATATCTATGAAAAAGAGATCGAGGCTCGTGAGCTAAAAGACGGCGTTGAAGAGATAACAAAAGATATACCAAACGTCAAAGAAGAGGAGCTTATGCACCTTGATGAAAGCGGTATCGTTAAAATCGGTACAGAGATCAAGCCTGGCATGATCCTTGTTGGCAAAGTATCTCCAAAAGGCGAGGTTAAGCCAACTCCAGAAGAAAGACTACTACGTGCGATCTTTGGTGAAAAAGCTGGTCACGTGGTAAATAAATCGCTCTATGCTTCTGCTTCAATGGAAGGCGTGGTTGTTGATGTTAAAATTTTCACTAAAAAAGGCTATGAAAAAGATAGCAGAACAAACAAGGCTTATGAAGAGGAGAAGACACTTTTAGAAAAAGAGCACCACGATAGACTGCTTATGCTAGACCGCGAAGAGATGCTAAAAGTTACAGCACTTCTTTCTAAAAACCCACTAGCGAGCGATCAAGAGGTAAATAAAAAAGAGTATAAAAAAGGCTCAAAGATCAACAAAGCTGACTTTGAGAATATCAATAGATTTACCCTAAATGCTATCGTAAAGAGCTTTTCGAAAGATATCCAAAAGAAATATGATGAGCTAAAAAATTACTTCCAAAATGAGAAGAAAAAGCTCAAAGAAGAGCACGACGCTAAGATAGAAATTTTAGAAAAAGATGACATTTTGCCAAGCGGCGTTGTAAAACTTGTAAAAGTTTATATAGCTACAAAACGCAAACTAAAAGTTGGTGATAAGATGGCTGGACGTCACGGTAACAAAGGTATCGTTTCAAATATAGTCAGAGAAGTCGATATGCCGTATCTTCCAAGTGGTCAGATCGTTGATATAGTGCTAAACCCACTAGGCGTTCCAAGCCGTATGAACATCGGTCAAATTTTAGAGAGCCACCTTGGTCTTGTTGGCTACCGCTTAGGTGAGCAGATCAATGAAATTTTTGAGACCAAAAAAGGCGAGTGGATAAAAGAGCTAAGAGCTAAGATGATAGAGATAGCAAGCGTTGCTAAGCTAATGGACGCTAAAAAAGCTCTTGGTAAGATGAGCGATGAGAAGCTTCTTGAGTATGCAAAAGATTGGAGCAATGGCGTAAGATTTGCAACTCCGATTTTTGAAGGCGTTAAAGCTGACGAATTTGCAAAATTATTTGAGATGGCAAAGATAGATAGCGATGGTAAAACTGAGCTATATGACGGACGTACAGGCTCAAAGATAAGAGAACGCGTTAATGTTGGTTGTATGTATATGCTAAAACTTCACCACTTGGTTGATGAAAAAGTTCACGCAAGAAGTACCGGACCATACAGCCTTGTTACACAACAACCAGTCGGTGGTAAGGCGCTATTTGGTGGTCAAAGGTTTGGTGAGATGGAGGTTTGGGCACTTGAGGCTTATGGTGCTGCTCATACACTAAGAGAGATGCTAACTGTAAAATCAGACGATGTCGAGGGAAGACTTTCTGCTTACAAAGCTTTAACTAGAGGTGAAAACGTTCCTGAGACTGGTATCCCTGAGACGTTCTTTGTTCTAACAAACGAGCTAAAATCACTAGCTCTTGATGTGGAAGTATATGATGAGGATGAGACAAATGAAACTAACTAATTTAAAACC
>JAHADO010000184.1 GCA_018375265.1 Campylobacter concisus
CTAGGTTGTTTTTAGCTCTTAGGCCAACGTCGGCAGTTTTTACCATGTATTGCCATACTTGGTACTCCCAAAGGATAGCGCCATTTACGTCGCCTTTTTTGTAAGCTTCGTCAGCTTTAGCTTTTACCTCTTTGATGTGGCCGTATTGATCAAGTGCGTCATCAACCAAAGCTTTTACTTTTGGATATTTCTCATAATGTTTCTCTTTTAGGTATTTAACAACCTCTTGGATAACATCATCAGTTGCTTTGTTAGTTGCGATTACTTTGTCGTACTCAGCTTTTAGAGCCTCTGGGCTTAGAGTTTTTAGCTTGCTATTTTTTGCAGATTCATATTTTTTATTTGGATCTTTAACAAGTAAGTAACCCATCATCTCTAGGTGAAGTGCTGAACAAAACTCGGTGCAGTAGTATGGGAAAACACCTTCCATATCAGCTACGAAATTTACTGAGGCAGTTTTACCAGGCTCTAGTGAAGCGTGGATGTTGTATAGGTCGATGCCAAAGCCGTGAGTCTCGTCTTGAGCGCGCTCTAGGTTTGTTAGGTGGATAGTTACATTATCTCCTTTATTTACCTCGATGTGCTCTGGGTTGATGTGGCTTCTGATCATTGTCGCATAGACAGTTACGTTTTTGCCTTTTCTTTCAACTCTTTCTTGACCAGCTAGAGTTACATATGGGCTAGCCTCGCCTGTTCTTGAGTTTGTACCCATGTTGTAAGTAAGCGCTGGAGTTAGTTTGCTAGCAGCAATTGAGACAACGTCGTGTGGCTCACCAAGTGGGATAGGCATATCATAGATTAGCTCCATTTTTGGACCATTGATGTCTATTAACTGGTGGTTTTGTGGATGGAGTGGACCAACTGGGTTGAAGCGATCGATTGAAAGTTTATCAAGAGCGATTGCATATTTGCCAACTGGTTTTGCTGATTTGCCCTCCATTGTGTCAAGGTGACCAATGTTGTAATGAACATTTACTTTATCAAGCACTTTTAAATTTTTGTAGTCCCATTTTACGATTTGGCTATCAACGTAAAGTGAAGTATAGACTACGCCATCTTGTGAGTCAAATGATGTATGCAGTGGTCCAAGGCCAAGTTCTACTTGTCCGTGCATTGTCTTTTCTCTATCTAAGATAGGTATGCCGTATGGGTCAGTGCCAGCGTACTCTTTTTTGTCGATTAGCTCTTTGATCTTTTTAAAGTCATAAACTGATGCGTGAGTATCAAGCTTGCCGCCAACGATGATGTATCTGCCATCTGGAGTTACGTCACAACCGTGTGGGCTCTTTGACTCTGGGATCAAAAATAGTGCTCCAGCTTTTACAGCAGCCTCTATCGTGACCACTTTGTGACCATTTATAACTTTGTAGTTTTTCTTGTCTTGTGCAAGTTTTTCTAAAATTTGCCAGTTATAAACGTGTAAGAAGTCGGTGTCATTTCTACTTGCACCTGCCTCAAATGGAGGAAGGCCTTTTTCGATACCGCCTGTATACATCTCACTATTTATCGAGTTTGTAAAGCCCCAGCCGTAGCTCTCGCCTTTACCAGCGTCGCTTAGGTCTTGCCAGTATGGAGGAAGCTCAAGTGAGAAAGATGCTTTCTCGTCGATCTTGCCTTTTGGATAGTCAAATTTCCAAAATGTCACAGCGCCTCTATAAACGGCTTCGTAGTCGTCCATTGAGTGATAGTTATCATCAAGTGGAGCTGCGTACTGGCTAGCTTCGATGACATACTCGCTGTTTGGAGTGATGAAGCTACCGCCGTGCTCACTCTTCATGATAGGGTTTACGACCATTTGAGTTGTCTCAAAGTCTTTTAAATTTATAACAGCGATCCTTGGGTTTGCTTTGTCGTTGATAAATAGATAATCGCCAACATACTCACCATTTTTCTCAGTGAAATTTGGGTGGTGTGTATCGCCCCAAGTTATCTCTTTGCCCCTGATGTTGCCTTGTTTTAAAACAGCTTTTGACTCATCGTCATAGCCATATCCTTGCCAAGGCTCTGGGGTGAAAACGCCGATGTATTTGTAAATTCTCATCGACGGAACGCCATAAACTAGCACTTGACCACTCTGCCCGCCAGATGAAAAGACGATGAAATCATCTTTTTTACCGCTTGGCTGGTAAGTCTTAGCAGCTGCAAGGACATCTTTTTCGCTTAGCCCGCGCTCTTTCATGACTTTTTCAAGGTCACTACTAGCAGCACAAGCAGCAGTTAAAGATAGCCCAAGCAGTGCAGCACTTGCGACACAAAATAACTTTTGCATTTACTCTCCTTTTTAAAATGAATTTATCTCTAAACTCTTTGTCTTATTGCCTAGATCCACGCCAACAAGCACATTTTTATCTATAAAAATTTCTTTTATCTCGCCACTAAAAAGCTCTTTTTTGCCCTTTAGCTTAAAGCTTTTGTCAAATTTATAGATCACTCCGTCCTCGCTAGCTACTAAAATCTCATCTCCCGCACACGCAAGAGCTGAAATTTTAGATCTTAAAACTTGCTTTTTAGCTCCACTTTTAAGATCTAAAATTTCTCCGTTTCTAAAGCCTATGAAAATTTCATCATCACTAAATTTACAAGCGCTCACTGGCGCAAAACCAACGTTTTTTTGCTCTTTTACGTTAAGCTTGCTATCAAGCAAAAACGCCTTGCCATTAAAGCTAGTAAAAAATGCTCCCTCACCAAGCGGTAAAAAGCTAGAAATTTTATAAACATTGTTAAAATTCTTTGATATAAATTTTT
The DNA here is from genome assembly GCA_018375265.1 of Campylobacter concisus. Lineage (GTDB taxonomy): Bacteria > Campylobacterota > Campylobacteria > Campylobacterales > Campylobacteraceae > Campylobacter_A > Campylobacter_A concisus_AB. The sequence continues at coordinate 2,746 of JAHADO010000184.1, forward strand.
TAGAACTCTTGTCAAAAATGGCGATCGTTACGACATTTGCCATATCGCAAGCGACGTAAATTTTATCTTTATCTAGCAAGATATTTGAAACCTTACAGCCAACATTTGGCAGAGCAAATAAAAATTCCTTCTCGCTAGCTACCTTTACGATCTCGTTGTTTAAATTTGCAACGTAAAAAGAGCTCTCATCAAAAGCACATCTTTGATCTTTGTAAATTTTCTCCTTTAGCCCTAGGCTTTTTGTCTCGCCATCTTTTACAAAGATGATGTTTTGACTATTTTCATCGACGAAACAGCCCTTACCCTCGGCAAAAAGCGCTATCAAAGATAAGCTAAGACATAGCAGAAATTTCATTATCTAGGTTGCTTTCATCGTAAATTTAAAATTAATAAAAATATACATATTCATATCTTAAAAGCAAATTAGAAGTTAATTTGTTTTCTTAAGCTTTTAAAGAAAAATATCAATAATTTTTTTTAAATTTTGCTATTTACAATAAATAGACTTTGGAATTTAATGGATAGAAATATATTTTTGATAAAATTTATTATCTATAAAAATTCGTATTTTAGGCTTTATTTGCATTAAAAATTTAAATTATAAATATTTCTTTAAAAAAATTATTTAAATTATATAATTATATTAAGAAATGAAAAATTTCTCTTGCGTTTTGAGCGAGGGCTAAATTTTAGGTTTTTGATATTTTTTGCTTAAATTTGCTGATAACTTAAATTTGTTTAAATAGGCTATAATCCACCAAAAAAAGGAGAGATAATGCTAACACATTTAGATGAAAAAGACCGTCCAAAGATGGTCGATGTAAGCCCAAAAGATCCAACTAAAAGAGTAGCAACTGCTAGTGGGATCATCAAAATGAGCAAAGATGCTTTTAAGGCGATCAAAGAAAACACAGGCAAAAAAGGACCAGTCATCCAAACAGCCGTTGTCGCTGCGATAATGGGCGCTAAAAAGACAAGCGAGCTAATACCTATGTGCCATCCACTGGCCATTTTAGGCGTGGATTGTGACAT
>JAHADO010000185.1 GCA_018375265.1 Campylobacter concisus
ATAGCGTGCTAGCCATAGGCGGCGGCTCTGTGCTTGATAGCGCCAAAGCCGTGGCTGCTGGTGTGAAGTATAACGGCGATGTTTGGGACTTTTTTACTGGCAAATGCCCAAAGGAGGCGCTTATGATCTTTGACATCATAACGCTTGCTGCAACTGGCTCAGAGATGAACGGTGGCGCAGTCGTCACAAATGAAGCCACAAAAGAGAAATTTGCCATGCACGGCGCTTGTCTTTACCCAAAAGTATCGGTGGTAAATCCGCTTCTTCAAGCAAGCGTTAGCAAGGAGTATTTGGTCTATTCAGCCTCTGACATCATCGCTCACAGCATCGAGGGCTACTTTACGGCGAGCGTTCAGCCTGAGATCATAAATTTATACATCGAAGCAAACATCAAAACTGTCATGAAAACGACTGAAATTTTACTAAAAGAGCCTGAAAACTACGACGCTAGAGGCGAGTTTGCCTGGGCTGCGACGATGGCGCTAAATGGCCTAACTTACGTCGGCACGGCTGGCTACTCATATCCAAATCACATGATCGAGCACGCCATAGGTGCAGTCGTGGATTGCGCGCATGGAGCTGGGCTAAGTGTGGTTATGCCAGCTTGGATGAAGTGGTATAAGAGTAGAAATTTAAAGGCGTTTAAGCGCTTTAGCAAAGAAATTTTTGGCGTAGATGACGCAGACGTGGCGATAGAGAGGCTAAAAGAGTGGTTTAGCAAGATCGGCACACCAACAAGCCTCATAGAGATCGGCGTTGATGAGTCAAATTTAGACGAGATCATGGCGCTAGTTTATGACTACGCCAAGGGCAGGGGCTTGGAGCAAATTTATACAAAAGAGGCCATAAGCGAAATTTTTGCCTTGGCGAGATAGAATTTATCCAAATTTTACAAAGGATAAACATGAAAAAAGTCGCCCTTATAGCAGGAGCCAGCGGCGCTGTAGGAAGTGAAATTTTAAAAGATTTATGCGAGAGTGAGCACTATAACAAGGTGGTCGCTCTCGTTAGGCATGAGCTAGAATTTACTCATGAAAAGCTTGAAGTAAAGATAGTAAATTTTGATGATTTTAAAGATGAGGTGCCATTTATCGCTGATGACGTATTTTGCGCGCTTGGCACGACGATGAAGGCGGCAAAACACAAAGAGCAGTTTTACAAAGTCGATGTGACCTATCCGATAAATTTCGCCAAATTTGGCTTGGAGTGCGGTGCAAAACGCTTTGTCTTGCTCTCAGCTGCAGGGGCAAACAGAAAGTCAGGCTCGTTTTACCTAAAGGCAAAAGGTCAAGCAGAAGCAAAGATAAAAGAGCTTGGATATAGCTCATTTCATATCGCTAGGCTGCCACTTATCGAGGCTGAGAGAAAGGAATTTAGACTTGGCGAGTATTTGGCGATAAAGGCGTTTAAATTTATCCCAAAAGGCTTTTTTGATGAGTATCGTCCGATGAGGGCGGCTGATATCGCTAAGGTAATCGTGGAAGTAGCGCAAGACGACCACAATGAAGGTGTGAAAATTTATAGTCCGGAGGAATTTACAAAATGAAAAAATATATAGTGATCACTGGGGCAAGCTCAGGCATAGGAGCGGCGGCGGCAAAGGCATTTGCAAGGCGTGGGGAGAATTTGATACTTGTTGCAAGACGCGGCGAGCTTTTAGAAAATTTAAAAAGCGAGATAGCTAAATTTGCAAATGTCGATGTGGTGATAGAGCTTTGCGATCTCTCAAAACAAGAAAATGTCCTAGCTCTTTGGCGTAATTTAGAAAAATTTGAGTTAAAAGCGCTTATAAACAATGCTGGCTTTGGCGACTATAACAAGGTCGGCGAGCAAAATTTAGACAAGATCACGCAGATGATAAATTTAAACATCATCTCTCTTGTGACGCTCTCAACGCTTTTTACTAAAAAATATAAAGACAAAGATACGCAGCTTATAAACATCTCTTCGATAGGCGGCTACAAGATCGTGCCAAACGCCGTGACCTACTGCGCTAGCAAATTTTTCGTCAGCGCCTTTAGTGAGGGACTTTACCACGAGCTAGCACAAGACAAGCAGGCAAAGATGCAAGCAAAAGTGCTGGCTCCAGCTGCCACAAAGACAGAATTTGGCATGGTGGCAACTAGCAAAGAGAGCTACGACTACGACAAGGCGTTTAAAAAGTACCACACGAGTGAGCAGATGGCGGAGTTTTTGCTTCGCCTTTACGATAGCCATTGCTGCGTTGGCGCGGTGGATAGAGATAGCTTTGAGTTTAGCCTAAGTAAGCCAAAATTTGACTATGCGGTCAAATACGAGCCAAAAGATAACTAGGCGTTAAAGCAAAAGTAGGACAAAATAAAAAGGCAGATCATGAAAGGCGTTAGAGTTGCTATTTTATGGGTTTGTTTAGTAGGTGCTTGCTTTGGTGGTGAGCTTAAATTTGATGAGAGTAAATTTGAGCTAAAAAGCGTGCAAGTTGGCGATAGGACGCTTAAATTTAGAGCTTATGAGGGCATAGTCTATGTGGCAAAGCCAGCTAGCGACTATGAGGTGCTAAATTTCTACGTGCCAGAGGGTAAATTTGATGATAAAACTACGGCCATTTTTATGCCAAATGGCATTGGCGGCTACATGCCAGCCAAACCCCAAAAGCCAGAAACCAAAAACGAAAAGCCAAATGCCACTCTTGAAGCGCTTCTTAGAGGCTACGTCGTGGCAAGCGTTGGCGCTAGAGGCAGGACGCTAAAAAATGGCGAGCGCTTCATCGGCAAAGCGCCAGCTGCGATAGTCGATCTAAAAGCGGCCGTTAGATACCTTAAATTTAACGACAAATTTATGCCAGGCGACGCAAACAAGATCATCTCAAACGGCACGAGTGCAGGCGGCGCGATGTCGGCACTTCTTGGCGTTAGCGCAAATGCAAAAGAGTATGAGCCATATCTTAAAGAGCTAGGCGCTGCAAAGGCGGACGATCAAATTTATGCCGCTTCAGCCTACTGCCCTGTGACAAATTTAGAGCATGAGGATGAGGCGTATGAGTGGATGTTTGGGGATTTGGATAAATTTGAAAGGATTGATTTTTCAAGTCTTGATGCGAGCACTTTTAACGACAGGAGCAAAAAGCCAAAGATGATAGTAGGCGAGCTAAACGCCACGCAAAAAGAGCTCTCACGTGAGCTAAAAAGTAAATTCCCAGCCTATCTAAACTCGCTAAATTTAAAAGATGCCAAAGGCCACGCGCTAAGCCTTGATGAAAATGGCGAGGGTAGCTTCAAAGAGTATATAAACGCCCTTATCTCAAAGGCATTTACCGCTACAAAAAGCAGCGACAAAAGCACGCTCACGCCTAAATTTATAACTCTTGATACGCAGGGCTGCTCGCTTGGATATACATTTAAGCTAGAAGACTTCATCGCTTCGCTAAAACGTGCCAAATCGGTGGTTGCCTTTGACGGCCTAGCTCTTGAAAATGCTGAAAACGACCTTTTTGGCGATAGTAAAACGCCTGCAAAGCACTTTACTAAATTTGCAAAAGAGCGAAGCGAGGGCGAGATGGCGGAGGCTGGCGTCATAAAGATGATGAATGCGATGAGCTACACTAAAAACAAAGAGGCGGCGAAATTTTACCGCATAAGACAGGGCACAAACGACACCGACTTAGCCCTTGCTGTGCCTGCTATGCTCGCACTCTCGCTTAAAAATGCTGGCAAAGAGGTTGATTTTGAAGCGGTCTGGGGACAAGGACATGGCGGTGACTACGACTTAGACGAGCTTTTTGCTTGGAT
>JAHADO010000186.1 GCA_018375265.1 Campylobacter concisus
AGCCAGCAAATTTGGCTTTGCTTGAAGTGCGAAACAACTCAAACTCAAAGCTAAAAGTCCTGCCGCCTCTTGTGATGAGCGAAGATGGCTTGCACACGAAAGAGGCAAGCGAGATCTTTAAAAAAGCTGATACAAACAGCGTCTCTTACAAGGAGATCGCGTGAGGGCTGATGGTTTTAGCTATGAGTTTGATCCTAGCTTTTGCGAGAGTTGTGGCGGCAAGTGCTGCACCGGCGAGAGTGGCTATATCTGGATAGACGAGGGTGAAATTTTAAAATTTTGCTCCGCTTTTGATATGTCAAAAGATGAGTTTGAGAGCAAATTTTTAATACATGTTGGGCTTAGGCGAAGCGTCAAAGAAAAGCCTTATGATGATGGTTTTGCTTGCATATTTTTTGATGAGAAAAACAAAAACTGCTCGGTTTATGAGCTAAGACCTAAGCAGTGCAGGACATTTCCGTTTTGGGATTATTTTAAAAAAAAACTTAAAGGAGCTAAGAGCAGAATGCATTGGCGTAAAATTTTAATAATTTTTATAAGCGTATTTTTTAGCACGCATCTACTTGCAGATGATAACAAAAGTGTAAATTTACGCCTAATGCAAGCTCTCATCTCGCAAGATAGTGGCGATGTAAATGCTAGTATCCAGACCTATCTAGGGCTTTTTAAAGAGACAAATCAAAAGACCTATCTAAAAGAGGCGATCAAGCTCGCATTTGCCGCGAAAAATGAAAATTTAGATAGCCTTATGGCTGAGGGCGAGAAGAGTTTAAAAGACGATAGCGATTTTATCAGGATCAAAGTGGCAAATTTAGTCAATCTCTCCAAGCTAAACGAGGCAAAAGAGCTGATGCAAGAGCTTGCTACAAAAGAGCCAAACGCTCAAAATTTGCTCATGCTTGGCACTATTTGTATGATGCAAAATGATACGGTAACGGCGCTAAAATACTTCGAAGAGGCATACTCGCTAAAGCCTGAAGAGGAGAATTTGCTCCGCATAGTTGATATCCTTTTAAACCGCATGGATAATGTAAAAGATGCGACAAAGTACCTAGAGAAATTTCGCGAGGAGCAGGGCTGCACTCAAAAGACATGCGAGCTTTTAGCTGAAATTTACTCACAGCAAAGAAATTTCCCAAAGGTGATCGAGCTTTTTGAAGAGATCTACGACATCACTCACGATACCACTTATCTTGACAAGATCGTGCAGTATTTTATCTATGATAAAAATTACAAAGCGGCTATTGAAATTTTGAAAAAATATGGCTACAACGATGCCACGCTTATGGATCTTTACGCAGCGACTGGAAATTTTGGCGATGCATACGTTTTGGCGGTTAAAATTTATAACGATAGCAGGGATCTAAATTTCTTAGCAAAGGCCGCTATCTACGAGTATGAGATGAATAAAGATAGCCTAGATGAGAAAAAGATCGCTGATATCTTAGATAAATTTGAAGCTAGCGTGCCAAAGCTTAATAACGATATGTTTTTTAACTACTACGGCTATTTGCTAATTGATCATGAGATAGACCCTAGAAAGGGCGTAGAGATGGTGCAAAAAGCGCTTGAGATCTCGCCAGACTCGCCTTACTACGAGGACTCGCTAGCGTGGGGTTATTTCAAGCTTGGCGAGTGCAAAAAGGCAAAGGGCATAATGATGCACGCGATGAAAGATGTTGATTTTAAGGCTTCAAAAGAGGCAAAGGAGCACTTGCACCTAATCGAGCGCTGCATAATAAATTTAAACAAAAGGCTTAAAAAATGATACTTGATGAGATCATAAAAAAGACAAAAGAGGATCTAGAAAAACGCAAGGCTGACTTTCCTATGGAGTGGCTGGGTCGCTCTTTGGCATACAACCCATACGTGCCAAGAGACGTTTTGGGCGCACTTAGATCAAGTAAAGATGAGCCTATAAAGATAATAGCCGAGATAAAAAAAGCAAGTCCAAGCAAAGGCGTGATAAGAGAGGACTTCGAGCCGATAAAAATAGCGCAGGAGTACGAGCAGTACGCAAACGCTTTTAGTATTTTAACAGAGCCTCACTGGTTTAAAGGCGATATAGAGTACATCACGCAAGTTCGCCGCTACGCATCAAGGCCGATCCTGCGAAAAGACTTTATCGTTGATAAGTATCAAATTTTAGAAGCACTTGTTTATGGGGCGGACTTTATCCTGCTCATCGCCAAGGCGCTAAATCAAAGCGAGCTAAAAGAGCTACTTGAGTACGCGCACCACTTGGGGCTTGAGGTCTTGGTAGAGACCCATGACGCGAACGATGTGAAAAAGGCGGTCTTTGCAGGAGCAAATATAATAGGGATAAATCATAGAAATTTAGATGATTTTACGATGGATATGAGCCTTTGCGAGAAGCTCGTGCCGCTTTTGCCAAATGGCAAGATAATAGTCGCAGAAAGCGGACTTTACGAGCATGAGCAGCTTCGCGAGCTAAGCAAGATCGGAGTTGATGCTTTCTTGATCGGAGAGCATTTTATGAGGCAAGATGATATAAAAAATGCCGTTAAAAAGATAAAGGAGGGCGAGTGATGCAGCACCTTTGTGCCCCTTGGAGAAGCGAGTATTTCAGCGCAAAAAAAGATAGTTGTGTCTTTTGCGAGGTCATAAATTCAAAAGAGGACGACGAGAAAAATGGCGTGCTTTTTCGCGCTAAGCACTGCTTTGGGATTATGAATTTATATCCATATTCGCCAGGTCATTTTATGATCATACCAAACCACCACACCGACAAGATCGAGGAGCTTGACGAGCAGACTTGGTTTGAGATGAGTAAATTTGTAAGGCTTGGGGTTGAAATTTTAAAGCGCGAGCTTCACGCACAAGGCGTAAATATCGGTATGAATTTAGGCAAGGCAGCAGGCGCTGGCATAGCTGAGCACGTGCATTATCACCTTGTGCCAAGGTGGAGCGGGGATACAAATTTCATCACAACGATCGCCGATGTGAGAGTAAATGGCACGCCGTTTCATCCGCTTTATCAAAAGCTAAAAAAGGCTTTTAGTGGCGTTATTTGAGCTTGATATCGAGCAGTGGCTTGAAAAAAGAGGCGAGTTTGAAGTCCTGATAGACGCTAGATCGCCGCACGAATACGCCTACTCGCATATAAAAGATGCTCTAAATTTATACGCACTTGATGACGCTGAGCACAAAGAGGTAGGCACGATCTACAAAAGCGACAGAGCCCTAGCCAAGAGTCTTGGCGCAAAATACATCTGCAAAAATTTACAAAATATCATCGATGAGGTCTATAAAAGGGCTAAGGTTGGCTCAGCAGTTGGTATCTACTGCGCAAAGGGCGGACTTAGATCAAGCTCGGTTGCCTATGTGCTAAGCATGATCGGATATAGAATTTATAGACTAAATGGCGGCTATAAGGCTTATAGAAATCACGTTTTAGAATTTCTAGAGCGTCCTTTAAGCACGAAATTTATCACTCTTTTTGGCAACACTGGCTGCTATAAAAGTAAGCTAATAAGGGCACTCTCGCCGTCAATCGACCTTGAAGCGATGGCAAATCACTTAGGCTCAGTCTTTGGCTCGATAAACGGCGCGCAGCCTAGTCAAAAAAGCTTTGAAGACGCGCTCTTTGAAAAGCTCATCACGCTAAAAGATCAAATTTGCTTTATCGAGGGCGAGAGCAGAAGGATTGGCTCGCTAACACTCCCTAAAAGCCTTTATGAGGCGATGCGTTGTGGCATCTGCGTCGAGGTTAGCGCAAGTTTAGAA
>JAHADO010000187.1 GCA_018375265.1 Campylobacter concisus
GCTTTTTTAGCTTCCTTGGGCTCTTTGTCTTTTGTATGAACGTCCTTGTATCAAGCGATAACTTCATAGGGCTATTTATCGGCTGGGAGGGCGTTGGGCTTTGCTCGTGGCTACTCATTGGCTTTTGGTATAAAAGGCCTAGCGCAAACGTCGCTGCAAACGAAGCCTTTGTGATGAACAGAGTGGCTGATTTGGCTATGCTTGTTGGCATTTTTTATATATTTTATAGCTTTGGCTCACTTAAATTTAGCGAGGTTTTTAACGCTAGAAGCGACCTTTCTGGGCTAAATTTAGGCATCATCGCCACACTTCTTTTCATAGGTGCCATGGGCAAAAGTGCGCAGTTTCCATTTCACACTTGGCTTGCAAACGCCATGGAGGGACCAACGCCGGTTTCTGCGCTCATCCACGCTGCGACCATGGTAACAGCTGGCGTCTATCTAGTCATACGCGCAAATTTCATCTTTGCAAACGTGCCTGAAGTATCGCACTTTATAGCCTGCCTTGGTGCATTTGTAGCGATTTTTGCCGCAAGCATCGCGCTAGTGCATAACGACCTTAAAAAGATAGTCGCTTACTCGACGCTTTCGCAGCTTGGATATATGTTTGTAGCTGCTGGTCTAGGGGCTTACAAGATCGCGCTTTTTCACCTTGTCACGCACGCATTTTTTAAGTCACTTCTCTTTTTGTGCGCTGGCAACGTTATGCACGCGATGAATGATGAGCTAAATATCAAAAAAATGGGCGGACTTTATAAATTTATGAAGCCAACTGCGTTACTTTCTATCATCGCAAGCTGCGCATTGGCTGGATTTTATCCATTTGCTGGCTTTTTTTCAAAAGATAAAATTTTAGAGGTTGCCTTTAGTGAAGATCAAATTTTGTGGGTCGTCTTGCTATTTGGCGCAGTGCTTACGGCATTTTATAGCTTTAGACTTGTCATGCTAGTATTTTTTGCAAGGCCAAAGAGCGAGGAGCACGCACATGAAGCCAAAAACTACATGCTTGTTGGTATGAGCGTGCTTGGCGTTCTCTCAGTCATCAGCGGCTTTTTCTGGAGTAACTTTAGCGAGTTTTTAGGTGCTAGCCTTGGGGATTTTAAGCTAAATTTATCTCACAGCAGTGAAATTTTCTTACTCGTTTTAACGCTTGCTCTAGTGCTTGCAAGCGCTGGCTTTGCAGTTTTTGCTTATAAAAAAGAAATTTTTAAAGAGAGCATTTGCGAAAGTAAAATTTACAAAATTTTGCAAAATACCTACTTTATACCAAAATTTTATGAGAAATTTTTTATAAATGGCTACGCTTTTATCTCTAAAATTTGTAAGAAATTTGATGAGATGATAGTCGATCGTAGTGTTGATTTTGTCGCACTTTTGGTTACTAAATTTGCGTATCTTGCAAACAAAATACAAAGTGGCGATCTAAGCGTCATGCTTAGGTTTATGGTCGCAGGATTTGCCTTGCTTTTAAGCTTTATATTTTTATTAAACGGAGCCAAATAATGCTAAGTGTCATCATATTTTTCCCAGCAATAAGCGCAATACTTGGCTTTTTGATAGAAAATAAAAGCATCAAATTTTATGGAGCAAGCATCGCTCTCATTGAGCTTTTACTAGCCATTTTTATCTGCGTAAATGTCGATTTTCAGGGTTATGACTTTGTTTTAACGCATCAAGTCTCGCTTATACCAAGCCTAAATATCAGCTATTTTGTCGGCATTGATACCATCTCACTTGTGCTTATAGTCCTTAGCGCATTTATGAGCTTCATCTCTATCGCCGCTCTTAGCGATGATGGAAATTTAAAGCACCTTGTTATTAGCGTGCTATTTTTAGAGAGCACGATGATGGGCGTCTTTAGCGCGCTTGATATGATCTTATTTTACAGCTTTTGGGAGCTTAGCCTCATACCGCTACTTTACATCATCGGCGCATTTGGCAGTAAAAATAGAATTTACGCTGCGATTAAATTTTTCATCTACACATTTTTAGGCTCTGTCTTTATGCTAGTGGCGATCATCTTTATCGGCTATCTGTGCTATCAAAAAAGCGGCGTCTTTAGCTTTAATCTGCTTGATTGGTACAAGCTTGGCATCGGAGAAAATGCTCAAATTTGGCTATTTTTAGCATTTTTCTTTGCTTTTGGCGTCAAAACTCCGCTATTTCCATTTCACACGTGGCTTCCTTATGCGCACGGACAGGCTCCGACTATCGGCTCAGTGCTGCTTGCTAGCGTGCTTTTGAAGATGGGCACTTATGGCTTTGTGAGATTTTCACTCCCACTTTTTCCAGATGCGAGCCTACTTTTAAGCGGCTTTGTCTGCGTCATAGCCATCATCATGATCATCTACGCAGCCTTAGTTGCCTACGCACAAAGCGATATGAAGCAAGTGATCGCTTATAGCTCCATTTCACACATGGGCGTCATCATGCTTGGCATCTTTTCACTAAATTTAATAGGCCTTGGCGGCTCAATATTTTTGATGATAAGCCACGGCATCGTAAGCGGCGCTTTGTTCTTGCTAGTTGGCGTCATCTATGAGAGAGCTCACACAAAAGAAATTTGCGAATTTGGCGGCCTTGCTAAGGTGATGCCAAAGTATGCACTTATATTTTTTATAGCAACGCTTGCAAGTATCGGTCTGCCGCTAACGATCGGCTTTGTGGGCGAGTTTTTGAGCCTGCTTGGCGTATTTAAGCTAAACAAGCTCTTTGCGCTACTTGGTGGCTTTAGTATCATCGTGGGCGCTGTTTATATGCTAGTGCTTTATAAAAAGGTCTTTTTTGGCGAGTGCAAGGAGAAAAATTTAAGCCTTAAAGATTTAAATTTTAAAGAGTTAGCAGCTCTTGTGCCACTTTGTTTGCTCATAATCATTCTTGGTATCGCACCAAATTTGATACTAAAACCGCTTGAGCCAAGCGTGCAAAATATCATAAGCAAAATGCAAACTAGAGCTGTAAATAGCGGCACAAAAGATAAAATTTCATCTTTAAACGGCGGGAGCAAACTATGAACGAAATAGCCTTTTTAGACCTAAACGAGATCTCTTTGCAATCACTCTCGCCGATGCTTAGCATGATGGTTTTTGCACTTTTTATCCTCATAGTTGGAGCGATAAAAAAGGATCTTTCGAGGAATTTCTACTGCGTATTTTGTATCATCGCTATATTTGTAAATTTAGGCATTACACTTGATTTTAACGGTCTTAGCCTAAGCTTTTGGGATATGCTCTTAGTTGATGGAATTTCTATCATCTCGCAGATCATTATCCTAATCGCCTCAGCCCTTTTCATCCCGCTGGCACTTAGCACAAAAGAGTATTTTGAGTATAAAATTTACGAGTATTACGCGCTATTTTTGTTTATGATCGCTGGATTTTTGTTTATGGTGAGCTCAAACAACCTACTCATCATCTTTCTAGGCCTTGAGATCAGCTCGCTTTGCCTCTACACCCTAATCGCCCTTCACAACAAGGCAAAAAGCGTCGAGGCTGCTATCAAATACTTCGCGATGGGCTCGCTCTCAGCTGGCTTTTTTGCGATGGCGATAGCGATGTTTTATCTAGCAACAAACTCTATCGATATCGCTCGTATAGGCGTTGTCATAAAAGATCTTAGCCTAAATCAAAATTTAATCATCTTGCTTGGTTGCGTTTTCATCGCTTCAGCCATTGGCTTTAAGCTCTCGCTCATACCATTTCACACATGGATACCAGATGTTTATGAGGGCTCAAATGCCCCGCTAGCA
>JAHADO010000188.1 GCA_018375265.1 Campylobacter concisus
GATTTAAGGCATTTTCATAGGCGATGACCGCCTTTATATTTACGCCGCCATTTTGCAAAATTTCTAAGAAATTTGAAGCGCTATCTTTGCCTTTTAGATAAAGAACCTTTTTACCCTTTAAAAGTGGCAAAATTTCTCTTGCAAAGTCATCTCCATGAGCATTTTGCCCAGTGTAAATTTCACTAAAACCAAACTCTCTTGCCACCGCTGCGCAACTATTTGCGATAGCAAAAACTGGTAAATTTATAGGCAAAATACCATTAAATTTTAAAGCCTTAAAGGCATTTTTGGAGGTTGCCACAAGCGCGTCAAATTCGCTTAAATTTATCTCAAATTTCAAAAACACAATCCTACTAACGCTTAAATTTACAACGCTCTCGTCAGCCGTTTTTGTGTTTGAGACAAGATAAATTTTACGCAACTCTTTTTAGCCCTAAAAATGAGATAAAAGCAAGCACGCTGCAAGCTAAAATGGCTATTGAAGTCGAGTAAAAAATGTCACCAAGACCAACTAGTGGCGAGATGATGCCGCCTAAGAAAAATGGGCAAAATCCAAGCACCGCTGAGGCCGAGCCAGCGTACTCCCTGCCCTCATTCATCGCAAGTGATGAGGCCGTTGGTAAGATAAAGCCAGTAAAGAGTAAAAGCAAGAAAAATGCGATGATAACGCCGATCACTTCAAATTTAAAGCAAAGCACAAACGCTATAAAAATACTAGCAAACAAGGTACCAAAAAGCCCAGTTTTTAGTGCTTTTCTCTCGTTTAGCAAGCTTGCAAGCCTAGCTCCTATGACGATGGCTAGGCCATTTGCCCCAAAGCAAAAGCTGTAGCTTACTGGGCTTAGCAGGTAAAACTCTTGCAAGATAAAAGAAGATGCCGCGATATAGGCAAACATCGCAGCCATCGTAAATGTCTGAATCGCAATAAAGAGCATAAATTTCTTTTTTCTTAAAATTTTGCCAAAGACGCTGTAAGTCTCTAGCAAAGGCACTTTTAGGCGGTTAGCAGGGCTTAGGCTCTCTTTGAAGTAAAAATTTGCGATAAATAGCAAAATGCCGATGATCGTTAGCGCCATAAAGATGCCACGCCAGTCGGTAAATTTAAGCAGTAAGCTGCCGCCTATGGGCGAAAATATCGGAGCAAGACCATTTACAACCATCATAAGACTAAAAAATTTAGTCATCTCATGACCCTTGTAAAGGTCGCTTACAACGGCTCTTGAGATAACCAGACTGCCCGCACTTGCAAGCCCTTGGATGATGCGCATAAAGATAAAAAACTGGATATTTTGCGCAAAAAATATAAAAATCGTGCTTATCGTGTAGATGATGAGCGAGATGGTAAGTGGCGTTTTTCGGCCAAATTTATCGCTGATTGGGCCAACTATTAGCTGTCCTATCGCAAGTCCTGCCATCGAGGTCGTAAGGGTTAGCTGGGTTGCTGAAACGCTTGTGCCAAACCACTCAGTTATGGCTGGCAGTGCTGGCAGGTAAAGGTCTGTGACAAATGGGCCAAATGCTGAAAGCGCACCCAAAAATAGTAGTAAAAATAGTTTGGAATTTTCTTTTTTCATAGCTCTTCTTTAAATTTTAAAGGGATTATATTATGACTTTGCTTTTTGGGTTATTAAGGGTAAATTTAATGTGATTTATAAAAGAGAAAAGCCCTAAAATAGGGCTTATTTTACATTTTGTCTTTTGTGACGATTAGAAGCATTTTGAATTTGTCTTTCACTTTTAGGCCGTGTGGGATCTTGCCTGGAAGCACGATACTATCGCCCTTTACTAGATGAAAGCTCTCATCAGCTATCTTTAAATCAAGCTCACCATCAAGCGCGATAAGTAGCGCATCGCCAGGGGCAGCGTGGGTTGAGAGCTCTTGGTCTTTGTCAAAACTAAGTAGTGACATTGAGCCATTTTCGTTTTTGACAAGCGTTTTGCTAACTATCTTGCCACTCTCGTAGCTAACGGCATCTGCGAGACTAAAGACACTCGCTTTGTCTAAATGATCTATCATAACATTCTCCTTAAAATCTATTAGTAAATATTTTGTTTTCTTTGTAAATTTGAGCTTTCGCCAGGTTTTTGCCTCGATAAGGCAGGCCTCATCGCGTCCAAGCTTCATCTGCTTTTCGCCATACTCAAGCTGCGCTTCGCCATCAATGACGAAGGCAAGGCTGTCTATAAAAAGCATCTCGTGATCAAGCTCCTCGCCCTCGTCAAATGCGTATATATCGACACTTGCGTTTTTGTTTTGAAAGAGCCTTTTACTAACGACGCTTTTTTCAACTATCTTTGTGTCTTTGTTGAGATTGTAAATTTGACTCATTTTCTATCCTTTTTTTTGTGAAGGATTATAATGCAAGTTTTGATAATAGTTCTTAACTTATGTTAAGGAATTTGACTATTTTAGTCCTTTTTTTAGCTTTCTTATCAAAAATCTAGCAGGATGAAGCTCGTAAAATAGCGATCTTTCTATGCAAAGTGGGCGAGCAAGCACAAGATCTGTTATCAAATTTGCTCCAAGTATCGCCGTACCAAGGCCACGTGAGCCATGAGCGAAATTTACAAAGAGATTTTTTTCGTAGCTTGCTTTTGGGTTACTATCTTTATTTTTACTCCAAAATAGCCCCTTATAATTTTGCTTGTAAAACTCCTCATCGTGCAAAGCGCCAATTATCGGAAACCTATCTCCGCTATAACTTCTATATCCCACACGTGAGCCGATGATGATAGCTTTTGACGTATCAAAAAACTCGCTCACGTCGCTTAAATTTTTAGCATTATCCTCATCTTTAGGCGTGTCGCAAATTTCATTTCTAGCGTAGGTTGCGCCGATGACTTGCACGCCTTTTACAGCTGGGCAGATGTAGCCTTTTGCGCTTAGTGGCAGAGTGTTTTTTAGCACTGGTTTTAGGTGCGTGACTTGACCTCTGACGCTACTTATTTGCATGTCATAGTCTTTAAAAATTTCACTACTCTTGCTACCTGTACAAAAGACTAAGATATCAGCCTCCAAGCTTTTTTTATTTTTAAATTTAACGCTTATCTTGCCATTTTGCAGATGCGTCCTGCTCTCATACTCGTGGTTAAATAAAACTTCAAAGTTGCTTGATAGAAATTTACAAATTTCTCTTGGTCTAGCATAAGCCGCATCTTTTATAAATATCCCAGGATATGGCTTTAAGCTCTCATCAAATTTAAAAACATCCTCCGCATTTTGATCCTGCCACGATGCGTATCTTTTAACAAGCTCATCATCAAACGCATAGTCGATGCAGCCATTAAATTTAATGAGGCTTTTTGGCAAATTTGCCTTGTAAAATCTCACTGCTTGCAAAAACGCATTTATGTGCATGCGGCCTAAATTTACCCCAGGCTTCGTAACTAATGGCATCAAGGCGCCGCAGTGGTTGCCTGAGCCATTTGTCGCGACCTCGCTCTTTGCCTCGGCGATCACCACTTTAAAGCCATTTTTAGCTAGCTCACCAGCTGTGGCAAGCCCAGCCACGCCTGCTCCTATAACAAGCGCTGTTTTGCCTTTTACGCTGGCGACTGGCTCGCACCTGGCAAACCAAGCATCCTTTAAATTTTCATCCTTTTTTTCTAGTACGGCGCTACTCATCTGGCGTTTTCTAGCGTAGCCCTCTTTTAGGCTCAGTAAAAAGCCAGCATTTTTTAGCCCATCTTTTACCATTTTTGCGCACGAGTAGGTTCTAACTATGGTGCCAATCCTGCTTAG
>JAHADO010000189.1 GCA_018375265.1 Campylobacter concisus
AAAATTTAGAGAGCAAAAGCGTAAAAGGACTTTATTTTATAGGCGAAGTCTTAGATATCACTGGTATGCTTGGTGGATATAACTTGCATTTTGCATTTGCAAGTGCTTTAAAGGTAGCTAGCGCTTTAAAAAATAGCTAATTAAATAGAAGTGAAATTTAGCTAGTGGCAGCCAAAACTGCCACTAAATTTATTATTTCTCGCTTAGATACTCTTGTAAGCTTTTTACTTCAAGTGCTTTGCCAGTTTGAACTGTGCTTAGTGACTTAGCAGCTGCGAGTGCTGCGCGGATCGTTGTGAAGTATGGGATCTTAAATCTAAGTACATTTTGGCGTATCTTTTTGCCATCATCTACGCTTGATTTAGTATCGCTTGTGTTTATAACAAGTGCTATGTCGCCATTTTTAAGCCTATCTTCGACATTTGGTCTGCCCTCGCTTATCTTATAGACAAACTCAGCCTCCACACCAGCTTCGCTTAAAATTTTATGCGTGCCACCAGTTGCGACGATGCTAAAACCAAGGGCTATTAGCTCTTTTGCAAGATCAGGCGCGTAAGATTTATCAGCGTCAGCTAGCGTTAAAAACACCCTGCCCTTGCTTGGCAAAGTGTTGCTCGCAGCGATCTGGCTCTTTGCGAATGAGCTTGCAAAGTCGTGACTGATACCCATGACTTCGCCTGTGCTCTTCATCTCAGGGCCAAGGATGAGATCGGCGCCACTTAGCTTGTTAAACGGTAGCACGCACTCTTTTACACAAACATGCGAGCTTACGCGAGGTTTTAAGATGTCACCATCTTCATAAACGACCTTGTAATCATCATAAAATTTAAGCGCCTCACGTAAATTTCCCTGCCACATAACTCTTGTAGCCACCTTTGCCATAGGCACGCCAGTAGCCTTGCTCACAAACGGCACGGTCCTACTCGCGCGAGGATTTACCTCGATCATATAAAGCTCGTTTTCATAGATAGCAAACTGGATATTCATAAGGCCGACAACGCCTAAATTTAGCGCGATATCTCTAGTTTGCTTCTCCACTTTTTTTATCATCTCATCGCTTAAACTCATTGGTGGCAATATGCAAGCTGAGTCGCCAGAGTGAATTCCAGCCTCCTCAATGTGCTCCATTATAGCGCCTATATAGACCTCTTTGCCGTCACATATCGCGTCTACATCGAGCTCTTTTGCATCTTGTAAAAATTTATCAAGTAGCACTGGCGAGTGGTTGCTAACCTTTACTGCCTCGCTCATATACTCTTTTAGCTCGCTCTCGTTATGCACCCTTCTCATCGCTCTGCCGCCTAGGACGTAGCTTGGGCGAACAAGTACTGGATAGCCGATAGTCGCGGCCTTTTGCAAGGCTTCTTCTAGGCTAGTAGCGGTGTCATTTTTAGGCTGAAGGACGCCTATTTTATTTATAAATTCGCTAAATTTCTTTCTATCCTCGGCCACATCGATCACTCTTGCGGTTGTGCCGATGATCTTAGCGCCGATAACGCTTAGGCGTTTTGCAAATTTAAGCGGAGTTTGACCTCCAAAATGCACGATCACGCCGTCTGGCATTTCGCGCTCGATGACTGATCTAACGTGCTCAAAATCGATCGGCTCAAAATACAAAATATCACTCGTGTCGTAGTCGGTTGAGACGGTTTCTGGGTTGCAGTTATACATTATCGTTTTTATGCCAAGGTCTCTTAGGGCGTAGCTTGCATGCACGCAGCAGTAGTCAAACTCTATGCCCTGGCCGATCCTGTTTGGACCGCCGCCTATTATCATCACCTTTTTAGCATCTTTTGCTAGCTCTTTTTTAGGAAATTTAGTGATATTTGTGGTTGAGTAAAGATATGGCGTTAGTGCCTTAAATTCGCCCGCGCAAGTATCGACCTCGTTGTATTCAAGCTCGATGCCAAGCTTCTCTCTCGCAAAATAGATATCATTTTGGCTAAGCTCAAGATCGTCTTTTTCATTTATAAGCACAGCTATCATCTTGTCTGAAAAGCCCATGCTTTTGGCCTCTCGCAGTAGCTCTTCGTTGTTTAAGATATCCATGTCGATCTTATCTTCAAATTTAACTATCTCATAAATTTGCTCTAAAAACCAAGGATCGATCTTGCTAAACTCATGCACCTCAGCCACGCTAAAGCCATCTCTAAAGGCTTGCGCTAGATATAAAATTCTTCTCTCATTTGCATTTCTGATGCCGTAAATCAAAGCGTTTTTCTCTAGGCTAAGGCTATTAAATCCGCAAAGATCACGCTCTAGACTGCAAAGCGCCTTTTGGATACTCTCTTTAAAGGTCCTACCAATGGCCATGACCTCGCCAACTGACTTCATCGCAGTACCTAGATATGGGTTTGATCCTGGGAATTTCTCAAATGTAAAGCGTGGGATCTTTGTCACGATGTAGTCGATCACCGGCTCAAAGCTAGCAGGCGTGCCTGTGATGTCGTTTTTGATCTCATCTAGGCTAAAACCAACTGCAAGCAGTGTCGCGACCTTTGCGATCGGATAGCCAGTGGCTTTACTAGCTAGTGCTGAGCTTCGGCTAACGCGTGGGTTCATCTCGATAACGATCATACGGCCACTTTTTGGGTCTATGGCAAACTGCACGTTGCTGCCACCAGTATCAACGCCGATCTCGCGAAGTATGGCAAAGCTAGCGTCACGCATAGCTTGATACTCTTTATCTGTGAGCGTTAAAGCTGGTGCAACCGTGATGCTATCGCCTGTATGCACGCCCATTGGATCGAAATTTTCGATCGAGCAGACGATGATGCAGTTGTCATTTCTATCTCTGATGACCTCCATCTCATACTCTTTCCAGCCAAGCAAGCTCTCTTCTATCAAAATTTCATGTATCGGGCTTGCGTCAAGGCCGGTGTTGGCTAGCTCTTTAAATTCGTCCATATTATAAGCCACACCACTTCCTGCGCCTCCAAGCGTGTAGCTAGCTCTTATGATGAGTGGAAAGCCTATCTCGTTTGCCGCATTTAGCGCGTCGTCCATGTTGTAGGCGTATCTACTCTCAGGCAGGTCCATGCCGATCTTTTGCATGGTCGCTTTAAAAATTTGTCTATCTTCGCCCTTTTTTATCGCTTCTGGGTTTGCACCAAGAAATTTGACATCCTTTAAAAGGCCGCTCTCAAAGACCTCCATAGCGGCATTTAGCGCCACTTGACCGCCCATCGTTGGCAAAATGGCGTCAATATTTTCTTTTTCAATGATCTTTAAAATGCTATCTTTTGTGATCGGCTCTATATACGTTGCGTCGGCGAAATTTGGGTCAGTCATGATGGTGGCTGGGTTTGAGTTGATAAGCACTACGCGGTATCCAAGCTCTTTTAGTGTCTTGGCTGCTTGCGTGCCTGAGTAGTCAAATTCGCAGGCTTGACCGATGACGATAGGGCCTGAGCCGATTAGCAAAATGGTATTTATATCTGTTCTTTTTGGCATCATTTTTCCTTTGTTACAACGTATAGGTAGTTTGGTATGTTTAGCTTTGCATAGGGCTCTACTATCACGCTTTGATAGGAGCTCTCTTTTAAAATTTTACTCACGCGCCCTACTGGCACCCCACTAAAAAATATCCCGTCAAGCCCGCTCGTAAAGACCTCGTCGCCCTCTTTTGGGCTGAGCCATTGTGGGATAAATTTCACCATTATTTGGCTTTGATTTCCATGCGCGACGCCTGGAATTTTGTCGTTTCCTATATAGACTGCAAATATACTT
>JAHADO010000190.1 GCA_018375265.1 Campylobacter concisus
TAGCGATAGTAAGTAACGCCTTTGTCTTGATCGTGCTTTGCAGTTTTTACTTTGACTTAACGATCATTTTTATCTGTTTTTTATTTCTTTCTATTAGCACTGCTTTAAGGATTAGATTTAATATCAAATACAGATTTTTAATCTCTGCCATCTTTCAACTAAATGTCATCACCGCAGTTATCGCTGGCGTTGTTGGCATGGGCTGGAGCTCTAATATATGGATAACACTCCTTGGCGTTATCTTTATAAACTACTTTTTGGCTTTTAACCAAAGACTTCTTACCTACTCTGTCTGCCTTCTTGAGCTATTTGTCCTTTTGTGGCTATATCTTACATATAAGGATAAAGTAGTTGAGATAAACACCATGATACAAATAGGCTCAACCTGTATAAGCGTTTTCTTTACTTTTTACTTGGTCTTTAGACTTTCTTTTTTCTCTGATGCGATCACATCTAGTGGCTACAAACAGATCAGCGAAGAGAAAGAGGAGATAGAGAGAATTTCTAAGTATGACTTTTTAACCGGTCTTTTAAATAGACGCTCTATCGAAAGAACTCTTAGATATGAGTTAAAAGAGCTTAGAGAAAAAAGCAGTGACGCAAATTTAGTCGTTATGCTAGGAGATATAGATAACTTCAAAAAGATAAATGACACCTACGGACACGATTGGGGCGATAAGGTCTTAAAAGAGATCGCAAGAGCCTTGCAAGATACTTTTAGAGAAAATGACCACATTTGTAGGTGGGGTGGAGAGGAATTTCTAGTTATCTTGCCTGAAGTTAAAACTGAAGACGTAAAAAAGGTAGAAACCAGACTTGGCACAAGGATAGCACAGGTAAAATTGCCTGATAAGAGCTCGGTAACCATGACCTTTGGTCTAGTCCTTTGCGCAAATGGCGTTATAACTGATATCGACACAGTCATAAACAAAGCTGATAAAAAGCTATATGAGGGTAAGAAAAATGGCAAAGACCGCATCGAGTATGAGATCATGAAGGCAAATAAGGACAAAGACAATGCCTAAAATTTCACTTTATATCTCACAAAAGATCATCGTCTTTTCACTTCTAGCTGTACATACTTTTTACCTAGTTATGTTCTGCCTCATGGGCGAAGAAATTTTGGCTGTGGCAAACATCCTATCTGTTAGCATATATCTTTTTGCACTAAAGATACTCTTTGATAGCGAAGAGAACAACAAGATCGTGATGCTCATATTGCAAGTAGAAATTTTACTCCACGCCTCACTTTGCGTCTTTATCCTTGGTCTAGGCTGGGGCTTTGAAATTTTATTTTTAACATCGACAATTAGCCTCTTTTTCTTATCAGTTAGCTTTAAAATGTTAAGCAGAATTATCTCTTTGCTAGATATCGCGGCATTTTTACTTTTTTATCTAGTGATAGACCTACCAGCAAAGGACGATCCTTTATACAAAGAGATATTTTTTGTATTTAACCTAACTGCATCTTGCGTATTTGCTGTCTTAACCTCATTTTTGCTAGAGAGCTCAAATTTATTTATATTCTTAGGCATCTTAGAAGAGAAAGAGTCTGCTAAAGCTGTCTTTAACCACGACCCACTAACTGGGCTTTTAAACCGCGCCTCGATGCAACAAATTTTTAGACAAAAGAATTTATTTGACGGCAACGACTTTGCTATCGTGATGTGCGATATCGACAACTTTAAAAAGATAAATGATACCTACGGACACGGCGCAGGCGATGAAGTGCTAAAGAGCCTTTCTAAAATTTTCAAAAACGCTTTTAGAAATGAAGACAGGGTTGCGAGATTTGGCGGCGAGGAGTTTTTGGCTGTTATCTTTGACGTTAAAAAGGCAAAAGCAGTTAGCATCTTAGAGCGTATCAAAGAGACGCTTAATCAAAATGTCGTTGAATTTGAAAACCATAGGTTCATAGCGACGATGACCTTTGGTGTCGTGGCACATAGTGGTAACACTGAGGTAAATATCGAGCGTATGATCAAGCAAGCTGACGAGCTGCTTTATATCGGTAAGAGAAGCGGTAAAAATATCGTTATGAGTGCGGATTACGATCCAAAAGGATAAATTTAGAGGCCTAAGCCTCTAAATTTTAATGTCCATACATTATGTTTGGCAACCAAAGCGAAATTTGTGGTATATAAGTAACCAAGATAAGGCCAAAGAACAAGGTTAGCGTCCATGGCAAACACGCCACGATGACCTCTTTTAAGTTCATATTTGTAAGACCGCTTGCGACAAATAAATTTAGTCCAACAGGCGGAGTCACCATACCTATCTCCATATTTACAACCAAGATGATACCAAAGTGAATAGGATCGACGCCAAGTTGCGTAGCTATCGGAAGCAAGAGTGGCACCATAATCATGATAACGCTTGAAGGCTCCATAAACTGACCCATGATAAAGAGCAAGATATTTACAAATATCAAGAACCCTATCATGCCGATATTTGCATCAAGTATCATCGAAGCGATCGCTTGTGGGATCTGCTCGCTAGTTAGCAAATATGCAAAAACAACGGCATTTGCGATGATGAAAAATATCATAGCTGTTGTAAGGGCTGAGTCTAGGCAGATATCCCAAAGATCTCTTATCTTTATATCTCTATAGATAAAAAGTGAGATAAATAGCGCATAAACAGCACTTGCCGCAGCAGCTTCAGTCGGAGTGAATATGCCTCCATAAATTCCGCCAATAACCACAACAACGATAAGTAGCGCCCAAAATGCTTTTGCAAATTTCTGCACTCTTGCTTTAAATGGCTCAGCCTTAGTCGCTTTGAAACCAAGCTTTTTTGCTCCGACATAAGTTTGAACTAGCATAAAAGCACCAAGCATAAGACCAGGCACGACACCTGCCATAAAGAGCTTGCCGATACTAACCTCAGCAGTTACACCATAAACTATCATAACAACTGAAGGCGGGATCAAAATTCCAAGCGAGCCAGCCGTAGTTATGCCGCCCACTGCGTACTCTTTTGGATAGCCAGCCTCTTTTATAGCTGCAAACATAATCGAGCCAATAGCCACAACTGTCGCAGGCGAGCTTCCAGAGACTGCAGCAAAGATGATGCAGGCAAATATCGCACTCATAGGCAAGCCACCTGGCAAGTGTCCGACCATAGACTTTGCAAAGTCGATGATACGCCTTGCTGAGCCGCCTTTACTTAGTAAATTTCCGGCCAAGATAAACATCGGTATCGCCATTAGTGAAAATTTATTGATACCATCAAAAATTAGCTGCGGGATCGTAGCGATGTCGATATCTGTAAAAAATATCATCGTTAAAACAGTACTTGTGCCTAGCGAAACCGCGACTGGCACGCCTATTAGCATCAGTGCAAAAAGTAGGATAAATAAAAATGCTATTGTCATCTTTTTCTCCTTAGTCTTTGACTACGCTACCATGAGCTAGCTCGTGCGCTTCGTTATTTACGACTTGTGCAGCAGGTGTAAGAGCCACTTTGATAGCCTTTTCAGCCGAGCGGTAGCTAGCTGTGACGAAGGCTATTGGAAGCACTAGCATAGGGACCCATTGAGGTATGCCAAGGTCTATTATCATCTGCTCGATCTCGTGCAAAATTTTAAGATAATCCACCGAATAAACCGCGATAAATATCAAAAAGACAGTTGTTAAGATGTGCGAAAAGAGCAGGCACGCCTTTGCAAGCGCTGGTGGAAATTTCTCCACCAAGATAGTTACGCTCACGTGGATGCCCTTGTTAAAG
>JAHADO010000191.1 GCA_018375265.1 Campylobacter concisus
ACAAGCAAGATGGCATTTCTTGCAGCTCAGATAAACAAAAGTGCCATCAAAGCTATCCGTATAGAGACTCACGGGCAGATTGGCGAATATGCAAATTCAATGCTAACTTTTGCGATCGTGGGCGCTTTAAAAGAGAGTCTTGGCGATGCGATAAACTACGTAAATGCTAAATTTTTATGTGACGAAAAAGGCATAACCACCGAAACTAGCACAGGTGGAGATAGCATCTTTAAAAACAAGATCACAGTTCGTCTTACGACCGAAAATGGCATCGTAAGCGTTGGCGGCACGGTATTTGGTGAAAATCAACAACGCATAGTAACCGTCAATGGCTTTAAGACTGACTTCAAGCCAAAAGGTAAGATGATCATCTTTAAAAACCACGACGTACCAGGTGTTATCGCTCAGATCAGTAAAATTTTAGCTGATGAGAAGATAAACATCGCTGACTTCCGTCTTGGTAGAGATGAGCACGGCATGGCGCTTGCGGTCATCTTGGTTGATGAACATATAAAAACAGAAACGCTAGAGAGATTAAACGCACTTGAAGCTTGTGTTTGGGCTCAATACGCAGTTATATAACAAATTACGAAAGGATAAAAAATGGCTTCATATTCAATGGGCGATCTAAAAAAGGGACTAAAGATCGAGATCGACGGCGTTCCTTATAAAATCGTAGAATATCAACACGTTAAACCAGGCAAGGGCGCAGCTTTTGTTCGTGCAAAGATCAAATCTTTTGTCGATGGAAAGGTCCTTGAAAAGACTTTTCATGCAGGCGATAAGTGCGAGCAGCCGCATCTTGAAGAAAAAGAGATGCAGTACCTCTATGATGATGGTGAGTTTTGCCAGTTTATGGACACGACTACATACGAGCAAGTTGCGATCAGCGACGAGGATGTGGGCGATGTTAAAAAATGGATGATCGATGGCATGATGGTTGAAATTTTATTTCACAATGGCAACGCAATCGGCGTTGAAGTGCCACAAGTAGTCGAGCTCAAAATAGTTGAAACTCCACCAAATTTCAAGGGTGATACACAAGGCGGCAAAAAGCCAGCTACTCTTGAGAGTGGCGCGGTAGTTCAGATACCATTTCACGTACTAGAAGGCGAGGTCATCCGCGTTGATACCGTTCGTGGCGAGTACATCGAGCGCGCAAATAAATAACCATACATCTGGCACGTTAAATTTATGAAAGAGAAATTTGACGAGCTTATCGCTCTGCTAAAGCCGCTATTTAAGGATAATGGCTTTAGTAAGAGCGCTTTAAATTTCTACAAAAATACTCCAAATTTTATCTATGTTGTAAATTTTCAAAAAAGCAGCGGCAATAGCTCAGAGCGCACGAGATTTTATATAAATTGCGGCATTTATGGCTCATTTATAGAGGCTACTCTTGGCAAAGAAGCGCTTAGTAAGCCAAAAGAGTATGAGTGCCATTTTAGAGCTAGAGCACATGAAATCACTCATACATCTGCTGCATACTACGAGCTAGAGCCAGATAGTGACGTGACTAAAATTTATGAAAATGTAGCAAACGACCTTGGCTTTGTTTTTAAATTTTTTGAGCAAAATAGCTCGGAGGAAAATTTAATAGAACTAATGCTCGAACAAAACGGCCTTGCAGCGATAAATCAACTATACGAATATCTTTTGAAAAAAGATAAAAGTGAAATTTTGATCTCTCATGCCAAAAGTCTCTTCACAAAGCATGGCAGCGAAGCAAGATGGGGTAAATTTCAAAACCAGATAAACGAGCTACTTAGAAAATATAAAAAAGATGAGATAAAATTTAAATGATAAATCGCATTTGGTTGTAAAAACAGCAAATACGATCAGATAAATATGTAAGTTTTGCGTCTATTTTAAATTTTATTTATTTAAACTACTTACTAAAATTTAGGACTTATAAATTTAAAGCTATATTTTAAAATATAAATTTGTTGTGGGTTACGATGCACCAGCATTAAAGCATGCACTTCTAACGCGCGCAGGTTTTTACTAGGACTTTGTCTCGTAACTACACGCAGATGGGATTAAAAAATAAGTGGGACCAAAGGGACGGGTTTTTGCGTCTATCCTACAGTTGTGAGCTTGCGAAGTAAAGTTCAAGTCCCCTTGTCACCCTTTTTGATAAAAAACTTTAAATTTATAAAAATCTACTTTTGCAAATTTTAAAATCTTGTTCACTCGCCTTAGCAGACTACTAAATTTAGGCTGCACTTCGTTTAGTACTAAATTTAAAAACGTGATATGCTAGCTCTAATTTTAAAATTTGCTTGAACATTTTTGTAAAAATTAAATATTTTTAGTTTGTAGTTATAAATTTTAAATTCTCATTCACCCACAAGGATTGACTACTAAAATTTGGCTTCGCTTGCAGCTTAGCTCAAATTTTAGAGCCGAAATTATTTGTTTATGAAAATTTAAAATTTGCTTGAGTTTTTAACCGCATGCAGTGCGAAGTACCATTGCATGCACCTTGAACGTGCGAGGGGATTGAGGAATTTAAGGGGAGATAAGGGGATGGCTTCGTAATTTAAGTCCCCTTGTCACCCTTTTTGATAAAAAAATTTAAATTTATAAAAATCTACTTTTGCAAATTTTGAAATCTTATTCACTCGCGTTAGCGGACTACTAAATTTAGAGCCGTGATGTGCTCGCACTAATTTTTAAAATTTGCTTGAACATTTTTGTAAAAATTAAATATTTTTAGTTCGTAGTTATAAATTTTAAACCTTCACTCACCCCTAAGAATTGACTACTAAAATTTGGCTGCGTTTACAGCTTAGCTCAAATTTTGGAGCCGAGAATACTCGCTCACAAAATTTTTAAAATTTACTAGACACTCATCTTGGATTATTAAATTAGTCTCTTGTAGAGCTGGCTGTTAAATTTATCCAAAATGTCAGCTCTAATTTGAAATTTTGCTCGGAGTGCAAATTTAGATTTGCTGTTCAACTATCTTTTTAACAGCCAGTGAGGCTAAATTTAGCCCAAAGCAGGCAGTCACGCCCATGAAGCTTCCAAGTGGCTTGCAAAGTGGCTCTTCAACCGAAAAGACCACGTCAAATTTACCGCTAAAGCCTGATTTTTTGAGCTCATATCTATATTTTCTAGCTAGTGGATCGACCGAAGTTTTCCAAACGCAGGCCACCTTGATCTTGGTTGGATCAACCCTTTTTGCCCCACCCATCGAGGCTATAAATTTGCTAGGATCTACCGCATTTGCAAGGGCGATCTTGGCGGTGATATCATCGATCGCATCGATCACCACGTCAAATTTACTAAAGTCAAATCCAGCGACAAACTCAGGCGTGATCAGCGTCTGCATAGGCGTGATGCAAGGATAAATTTTGGCAAACTCATCCACCTTTACGCCGCCTACGTTTTCGCTGTAAATTTGGCGGTTTTGATTTGTCACGTCAAAGATGTCTTTATCGATCAGCGTGATGCTTCCGACCCCGCTTCTAGCAAGCGCATCTACGCACATCCCACCAACGCCTCCAGCTCCGCAAACTAGCACTTTTGCGCTTTGAAGCTTGCTAAAACCATCCTCGCCAAATAGCCATCTTATCCTTGTAAATCTATCATCTTGCATCAAAATTTCCCTTGTAGAGCCGCTAGGCTCTCGTATGAGGTCATATCAAGCTTTATCGGCGTGATCGTCGCAAAGCCCTCATTTACCTTGCTGATATCGCTTAGCTCGCCA
>JAHADO010000192.1 GCA_018375265.1 Campylobacter concisus
TATAAGTAAAAAAGAGGTATGAAGTTTGAATAGTGGTGACGTTAAAGAAGAAAAAGAATTTGGAAAATACTTTTACATAATAAATTATAATATCATTCCGAAAGGAACGTCAGCCTCAACTGCGGCCTCTGCTGGAGCAGCAGCCTCAGCGGTCTCAGTCTTCTTTGCGTCAAGAAGCTCAACAGACTGGACGAGCAGGTTGGTGAAGTAACGCTTCTCGCCGTCCTTCTCCTGGACACTCGTGCGGACAGAGTACTCGAGGTCAACAAGGGAACCCTTCTTGGTGTACTCATAGACACCGAGGCCCTTGCCAGCTGGGATGAAAGCCTCAACAGGAATGAACTGGGACTTGTACTCACCCTGAGTCTTGAAGTTATCGCGAGCTGCGACAGTGAAGCGGACCTTCTTGGAGCCGTCAGCATTGTCAAAGACCATTGGGTCAGCGACGAGACGACCAAGAATAACACCGAAGTTACGAACGTTTGCCATAATTTGTTTCTCCTTTGAAACGATTGATTGTGCCCCTTTGTGGGCGATACTAATAATGAGAGCGTTTTCGTTAGGTGGGTGAGAGGCATCAGACGGCCGAGTGCGTTAGCAGCAGTATGATTTCAAAGCCCGAATCTCTCACGAGACCTTTTAATTTTTTTTATTATGCTCTGCATAATTTCACTCGAGCAATGCATATTGCTATTTTGAGATTTCTGTTCTTATTATTTCGTGAAAAATCTTAAATTTTTTTGTATTGACTCTTGACAAGATTGCGTTTTTATGTTATTGTATAAGGGTTGCTTTGAGTAGCGACATATGTTCTTTGTTAATTGTATAGAGTAAGTGATTACATTATTATTCAATTTCTTTGAAAGGATTTTTTTATATGAAGAATAAATTTGTTTTTAATAAGGCTGTTGCCGCAGGATTGATGCTCACATCTATTGTGAGTCCTTTTGTGACAAATCCCGCAACAGCACACGCAGCTGAGCCTGTTCAAATCAAGACAACCAACGTTGATTTGTCTAAGTTGCAGCTTCAGAAGCTGAATCTGAACATGAATGACTATGAGATTGTTCATCAGGACCCAACCACTAAGATTAATATGTTTGATATGTCTTCTTATCATACAAAGCCAGATAGTGCTTGGGCGCCATTTAATATTATTCAGTTCTCAAGTCAGATTGATAAGTCGAAGGACCATATTGAGATTGATAACCCAGTTGAGATTCTTTTTAAGAATACTGGTTATTACTTTGGTAAGCAGACTAATGTGCGTGTTAAAGTCAATAAGGTTTATTATGATGCTATTGATTATTTTGGTACGAGTTCTGCAGACTCAAGTACCCGTGAGAAACGTATGAATAAGTCTGAGGACGAGGTGACTTTTGCGACATTAGACGATTCGCGAAGCGAAGGCGGTCTTGTTCAGTTTACTAATTATAGTTATTATGCTAATGCTACTCAGGCTAAACAATATGTTAAACCTAAGCCAGGTAGTAAGCAAAATACATTGTCTTCGTGGTATACTATGAGAGCTGATGTTACCTATACTATTGAATATGCTGATGGAACCCAAGCTGATATGAAGCTTGTTATGCCTGTTGCAGATATTGATGTTATTAACTGGGTTAATAAACAGAAGGGTGCTGGTTCTGGTCAGAACGAGATGTTTGGCCTTCCAAATGCATCAGAGCAGGCATCAAAGGTTATTTTCAACCAAGGTTTTTGGGGCCGCTTGACTACGCCAGAGAACAATAATGGCGAGATGCTAGTTGACCCACCTGTAAAATCTGAAGGTGGCAATACGGCTGATTGGATGTACAATACTACAGGTACTACCATTCGTTCTCGTACTAATAGTTTAACTTTTACCTCTGGTTCTGCTGATGCATCTGGTACTGACTTTGGTGTTTATGTTGAGCACCCACAGTCTGAGCCAGTCAAGAAAGTTGATAAGACAAGGATTGCGTCTTATACCGATGGTACTCTTGAGTACACCATTCAAGCCGCAGTTCCTAAGGTAGGTACCGATGTTATCGATGCTATTGATAGTTTCTCTATCGAGGACCTTCTTGATAATCGTCTGAAAGACGTTGAGGTTAAGGGTGTTTACACAACCGATTCTGAGGATGCGAACCCTGGCGTTGCCGAGTGGACTAAGCTGAGAGGTACTCAGTATACTATTGATACCACAGGTAATCGCCTGAAGGTTGATATCAATAAGAATCTGCTTGGTCATAAGCAGTTTAAGGTTGTGTTTGTTGTTAAGACTCAGTCTCATGATTTAATGGCTGATACCAGCATTATTAACAACCAAGCAATCAGTCACTCCGATGATGTTCCATCTAAGTCTAATGTGGTTCGTACGCAGCCAACACTTATGTATGACCATGAGTTTAAGAGCGAGGATGGTTCTGAGCTTCCTAATGATGTTAAGACTTTAACTCCTGCGTCTACTGAGGATATCACTCCAGGTACGACTGTCACCCCTAATCTTTTCAGTGTTCCAGAGACATCTAAGCCAAATGCAACCTATAATGGTTATGATGCTGGCAAGGTACAGGTTAAAGATGATGTCAAGAACGGTGTTTGGACATTTAAGTCTTGGGATAAGCAATCTGAGACACTTGACAAGAAGAACGGCCACTTCATCGGTACGTGGGCATTTACTCCTAACGCTTATGCTCAGACATATAAGTATGTTATGAGCGATGGTAGCGCAGTACCCGCAGAGGTTAACGCTACACTTCCAGCTCGTGTTGGTGACTTGATTGACGGTACTAACGTTACCGCTGCTAACCCTCTAGCACCAGCTGCTGAGAATGTTATGCAGCCAACCGATAAGGGTTATGACGCAAGCAAGACGCAGGTTAAACTGCCACATGGCTATGCTGATTTCATTGGCTGGGATATTCCAAGCGCAACTATTAACCGCGCAGATGTCCTTCACACGGGTACTTGGGAGTATCACGAGAACCTTTGGGGTAAGTCGCATGAGTTTAAGAGCAATACTGACAAAGCACTTCCAGCTGGTATTACCGCTCTGACTCCTGCAACTGTGAGTGACCAGTATCATGATGGTGACACTATCAACGCTGACAATTTCCAGATTCCAGCAGAGAACGTTGTACCTTCAACTAATCCATTGTACGATGCAAGCAAGGTTCAGTATCTTGACGAGCACGGTGTTTGGACGGCTGATGACGCTTGGGATAAAAGCAACGTCGTTGTAGACCATGCCGATACTCACTTTGTTCGTGGTTGGACATACCAGGCTAACTCTTACGCTAAGAATCATAAGTTTGAGTCTGTTGACGGTACGCCACTTCCAACTGAGCTGACCGCCATTACCCCAGCATCTTCTAATGGTTATGAGGACGGTACGGTTCTTAATGCTGATACTTTTGAGGTTCCAGCAGCTAACAAGGTTGATACAAGTGATAAGCTCTATCAAGAGGGTAAGACCCAGTTCCGCTCTAATGATGGTATGGGTGTTTGGACGGCAGAGCCAGCATGGGATAAGCACGACGTTACGGTTGACCACGCTGATGTAACCTTTACGCTCAAGTGGAGCTACACTGAGTATAAGTTCGGTAAGCAGCACAAGTTTGTTGCTGAGGATGGCTCTGAGCTTCCACAGGGTATTAAGGACATTACCCCAGCAAGTGTTGAGAACCAGTACAAGCCTAACGAGGTAATTACTGCTGATGGCTTTG
>JAHADO010000193.1 GCA_018375265.1 Campylobacter concisus
TTTAATTGGTGAGGAGCAAGAGGTATTACGCATTTATAAGGAGCTTTCAGCCCTTATCAAACAACATAGTAATGATCTGATGGATGCCTGTGAAAAGGTGTCCCATATTGAATTTGTCTATGGTAAAGCAAAACTCGCTGTAGCTCAAAAGGCGGTGCAAGGGCGCTCATAGAAGCCCTAAGAGAGATAAAGCAAGGCCACGACGTCATCATCACACCAGATGGCCCACGCGGACCAAGACACAGCGTGGCAGACGGAGCTGCGGCGATCGCGCAAAAGTCGTCTTGTGAAATTTATGCTCTAAATTTTGAAGCAAACTCGTTTTGGGAGTTTAAAAGCTGGGATAAGATGATACTTCCAAAGCCATTTTCAACTATAAATTTTAGTCTCTCAGCCCCTTTTAGCGTGGCAAATTTAGAGCAAAAAGAGGCAAAAGAGAAAATACAAAACGAGCTTTGGCAGGCCTCACAAAATGACGGCGGCAAGAGCGCAGAGCAAAACAAAGAGGACTTTAGGTCAAATTTAAAAATTTGGTGGAAAAAATATGCGCATAAAAATCCGCAAATAAGCGATGAGATAAGAGAAATTTTGGACGAAATTTATGAAAAATAAAATTTCTATCTTTATAGCCATTTTTATAATAGCTTTGTTTGGGTTCTTTTTTTACAGCGACAACTCCTACAAGCTCGCTCTTGAAGCAAAATTTTACTACGAGAGTAAAGAGTATGAAAAGGCTATAAATTTAAGCCAAAAAGCTCTTGATCTTGACGCCTACAACAAGATGGCAGCCACCACGCTTAATCAAAGCAAGGCAGCTATGAAATTTAGCTCATACATAAAAAACGGCAAAGAGTATCTTGAACGCATCAAAAAAATGAGCCAAAGTGGCGTCAGTAAGGCTGATAATGAGCGCATCAAAATGATGTGTGATGTGATGATAGAGGATTTTGAAAGCTTAAAGAATTCTGCACTGCTTGATGATGAGCTAAAAAGCGAAGCTCTAAAGATGAAAGAGGCGTTTGCAAAACTAAAAAACGAGCTGTTTTAAACTTATTTAATCCCTTTTTAGCTAACATACCAAAAATAATGCACTAAATTTAGGAGAGTTATGTCTTTTAGCATCAAAAAGCTTTTTTCAAACCTTTTCTTAAGCGTCGTGATCGAGGGTAATGAGTGCGTTTTTTACGGTCAGGTCTTTAGAAACGGCAAGCTTATAAAAACCATAAATGCTAAATTTACAGACATAAGCATCGAAAATATCGATGAAAAAGTTTTAAAATACATAGAGGAGCAAGAAAAGACCTATTTTGGCGTCTATGTTTCGCTCTTTTTTAACGACGACTCACAAGGTGCGCTGCCTACTGCTAACTTTGACGAGTATAAAAAATTTAACATCAACACGCAAAATTTAACCAGCCTTGTGATGCAAGATAGCTGGAGCATATATGCAAATTTAAATGCCATAAGAAGATATAAAAATCTCTTTGGGCAAGGTAGTGTCGATCTTATCTACTCGCCTATCGCCCTGCTCTTTCACGAGCTTTTAAAGCGTGGAATTTCGCCAAAAACCACGCTATATCTCTACATCCACTCGCACTCTTTTGCACTTGCGATATTTAAAGACAAGCAGATGAAGCTCTCTACGTTTTTAAATATGAGTGACGCTGAAGAGGGCAACGAAGAGATCGAAAGCCTAAAAGAAGAGGATATAACAGACATCGACAACCTTATAGTCAAAGAAGAAGATGGCGCAACTGCGCTTGATGATTTTAAGAGTTTGGATGATTTCTTAAGCGATGATAAACCAAAAGAATTTGAAGATCTAAACTACGAGCTAAACATGCCAGCTTCGACCAATGTCGAGAAGTCAGTGGCGATCTTTGGGCGCGATATGAAGATGTTTGACTACATCGCAAAAGCTATGAAAGAATTTTATGAAAATCCGATCTATGGCGGCGATTTTATCGAGCAAATCATCGTTTTTGAAAACACAAAGACAAGTGCAACCTTTTTACAATACCTGCAATCAGAGCTATTTGTGGAGACATCAAGCTATCCGATCAACACAAATCACATCATGAATGAGATCATGCAAGAAGAGATAACACTATGAAATTTAGCTTCATCACTCCAGAACCAAGACCGCTTCTTTCTATCTTTAGCAAGCTCTGGCTAAGCCTCATAGGCTTTGTTTTTGTGGTGCTTTTGGTGGCAAATTTCTTCATCGTTTATAAAAACTACTCAACTAAGAAAAATATAGAATTCCTAGCAAACGAGCAAAAAGAGCTTAGCCAAAAGATAGTCACCACTGATGAAATTTCAGCCAAACTTGCCGTGCAGATAGACTCTGCAAACGACATCTTTACGTCAAATTCTATCCTAAAGCAAAGCTTGCACAACCTCTTTGACCTTGTGCCTGATAGCATCACGCTTGAAGAGGTCTTTATGGACAAAAACTCACTCATCATCCGCGGTATAACGCCAACAAAAGATGTCTTTAACCAGCTCTTAGCCTCGCCGCTAAGGTCGATTTTCACCACGTCAAACACTAGCTTTTATCAGAGCAAAAACGGCTGGTACGGCTTTATAAGCACAAATAAGATTGATAATTCTGAGGGATATAATGAGTAAAAAAGATACGAGCTTAGAAAAAATCGACCCAGTAAAGCTTTTACTTTTTATATTTGCTTTTATCATAGTTTGCTTCATTATGATATTTGGCTTTATCGTGCCAAACATAAAAGAATTTAAAAGCCTCTCAAGACAAAACTATTCGCAAACCTCATCATATACGAAGGTAAAAAATGAATTTGAAGCTAAATTTAAAGCACTTGAGGCGACAAGACAAAAGGACGGCGCTATCATCTTAGCCTATGATACAGCTTTTGATAAGGATAAATTTATAAATTTCGCATCGCAATTTTTTAGCGAAGTGAGCCTTAGCAAGATAGAAGAAGGTGAAAATAACTCAACTGAAAAGTTCTTTAGATACCGCCTAAATGTCACTAGCTCGCTTAAAACTCCACAAAAATTTTATGACTTTTTAGATGCGCTTAGTAGCTACGACAGCATCATAAAAGCCGAATTTCCTATCGTCATGAAAGGCGAAAACGACAAGATCCACACAACCTTTAACATAAAAGTTTTTGGGTTGAAGTAATTAAATTTAATAAATTTCTCCACATAAAATTTAAAACTGCACTGCTCTTAACAAATATTGAATATAAAAAAGCTAGAGTTATCTCTGATACAAGAGGTCAAACAAGCTCTTACGCGCAGATGCTGGCACACAAAGCGAGGTTATAAAACTATGTAAAGAGCTTCAAACCACGATCATAATGGCGACGAAAGATCTTTTTGAAAGCAGGATCAAATTTAAAGAAATTTACGAATACGATATGAAGAGCAAGCAGCTTTTCAAAAATGGTGAAGAGGTGCAAATGCCAAAAAATGAGGCAAAACTCTTCTTTTTGCTTGTGAGTAATATAGAAAAAGTTGTAAGTTACGAAGTGATAGAAAACTACGTCTGGGGTGAAAAATCGATGAGCAACGAAGCGCTTAGAATGACTATCAAAAAGATAAGAGCAAAAACTGACGCCGACCTCATCAAAAACATCTCAGGCGTGGGATATAGACTTAGCGGAGCAAATTAAATTTAACTTTGTGTAGCTTTTATAAATTTAAGCTACACAAATTTTTACA
>JAHADO010000194.1 GCA_018375265.1 Campylobacter concisus
ATGAGTATTAATGCAAAGAATAAAAATGATATTTATAGATGGTTTTTCGTGGGAGGGCGAGTTTTTCTCGCTAGTTCTTACATATAATAAGGGCGTTGCATTTTCGATGTTTGCCTTTTTAGATGAGTGGCTTAAATTTATCCAGATAGCTCTCATTTTAGGTGTTTTTGTCTATCTAATCATTGAAAAAAAACTGCTTTGCTCACATGCCATTTGGCTTGGAGCTTTGCTAGGAGCTGGCAGCTCAAATATCACAGATAGATTTATCCATGGCGGCGTCGTGGATTATGTCTTTTGGCACAAGTGGTTTAACTTTGCGGTCTTTAACTTCGCTGATGTGATGATCGATCTTTGCGTCGTGATGATACTTTGGCAAAGTTTTATAAAAAGGAGAAAGAGTGGGAAATAATATCTACGTCGCATACACGCTTTGGCTACTTACTGGCTGGCTTGGAGCGCATAGAATTTACCTTGGTAAATTTATCACTGGCTTTTTGATGATGGGACTATTTTTCGTTGGATACTCTACGTTTTATTTCATTATAGGCATACCATTCTTAGCTATCTGGGGCATTTGGTGGCTTATCGATGCATTTTTGGTTGGCGCTTATGTCGAGAAAAATTTACAAAAAGTCGAGCTAAAAGAGAGACTAAAACTAAAAGATAAAGAGGACGACTTAAAAAGACTTTACGAGCTTTTTGAGAGTGGTGCGATCAGCAAGGCTGAATTTGAAGCTAGAAAAGAGATACTTTTTAGATAAGGAGACGTTATGGCAGAATATTATCTTTACTTAAAATACCTCCACTATTTGTTTTTCATCTCGTGGATGGCAGTGCTGTTTTATCAGCCAAGGCTCTACGTTTATCACGTAGAAAATATGGACAAGCCAGACTTTGTCAAAGTGGTTGAAGTGATGGAGTACAAGATGTATCACTACATCGGCTGGGTAGCACTCATCGGCTCATTTGTCACTGGTATATTGATACTTATAGCTATGCCTGATCTTATAAAAACTGGTCACATACATGTCAAAATTTTAGTTGTCATCTTAATGGCCATCTATCACCTAGACCTTGGACGCTACATGAAGCAGCTTAAAGAGAAACGCTGTAACAAAAGTGGCATCTTCTTTAGAGCTTACAACGAAGTGCCAACTATCGCGATGCTCATCATCATCTGGGTAATGATAGTAAATCCATTTTAAAGGAATTTGATGAAGAAATTTTTAGCATTTATCGCTTTGCCAGCGCTCTTGCTCGCGGCTACTCAGTACTTTGAGCCGGTGCAGATAAAATTTGACAACAGACTCTACTCGCTAGCAGGCTCAGCCAAACCTGTGCCAAATTTATTCACGCAGGAGTACTTGCTCCCTGGCGAGAAACTAGATAGTTTTAGCTATATGCTCTCGCTAAATACCCTTAAATTTGACGCTACGCCAGAGCAAGCGGTCGAGCAAAAGATAAATGATCTAAAAGAGCTAAAAGCAAAAGGACTAAAAGTGGCTTATAAAAAGGGCTCGCTGGCAAATGAAATTTATCTTGATATCACGATATTTTCAAACTTAAATGGCGTGCCAACAGCTGAGCACTCGATATATCGCTACACCAAACAAGGCGGAAATTTAGTCCTTTTTACCATCCAAAGGCGTGCTTATAAAAAAGAGGGCATTCAAAGATTTGCTACAAATTTCACGATCGAGTCGCAAGATTTTAGCAAAAAAGCCCTAGCCACACCTTTCCCCCAAATCATCAGCAAATAAAGAAATTTGAGTGTAAATTTAGCCTTTGCACTCAAATTTTAAAACCAGACTTAACAAATTTATCTAAAAATAAAACGAATAGTTATATGATAAGAAAAACTCAAAAAGGATAGCCTATGATACATAAAATTCTTATCGCAAATCGTGGTGAGATCGCAGTTAGGATAGTCAGAGCTTGTAGGGATTTACACATCCAAAGCGTAGGAATTTACACAGCACCAGACAGCGAGTGCTTGCATGTCAGAATCGCTGATGAGGCCTATCAAGTGGGCGAAGATCCGATCAAGGGCTATCTTGACGCCAAAGCGATCGTAAAGCTTGCTAAAGAGTGCGGGGCTGACGCGATACACCCAGGATACGGCTTTCTAAGCGAAAACTACGAATTTGCAAAGGCAGTTGAGGATGCTGGACTTATATTCATCGGTCCAAAAGCCGAAGTCATCAAGAAAATGGGCGATAAAAACATCGCTAGATATCTGATGAAGAAAAACGGCATACCGATAGTTCCAGGCACTGAAAAGCTAAATGATGAGAGCATGGACGCCATAAAAGAGCACGCCAGACGCATCGGCTATCCAGTCATCTTAAAAGCAAGTGGTGGTGGTGGTGGCCGTGGCATCAGGGAAGTTTGGCAAGAAGAAGATATGCAAGATGCCTTTGAGTCGTGCACCAGAGAGGCAAAAGCATACTTTAACAACGACGAAGTTTTCATGGAGAAGCTTGTCGTAAATCCTCGCCACATCGAGTTTCAAATTTTAGGCGATAACTACGGCAACATCAT
Organism: Campylobacter concisus; assembly: GCA_018375265.1. Taxonomy (GTDB): domain Bacteria; phylum Campylobacterota; class Campylobacteria; order Campylobacterales; family Campylobacteraceae; genus Campylobacter_A; species Campylobacter_A concisus_AB. The sequence goes on from JAHADO010000194.1 coordinate 2,542, forward strand.
CCACCTTTGCGAGCGTGACTGCTCTATCCAAAGGCGTCACCAAAAGATCATCGAGATCGCACCTTGCCCTTCTATCAGTGAAAATTTAAGAAAGATCATGGGCGTGACTGCTGTGGCTGCTGCAAAGGCTGTGGGCTACTCAAATGTAGGAACGATCGAGTTTTTACTAGATGACTACAACAACTTTTACTTCATGGAGATGAACACCCGTATCCAAGTAGAGCACGGCATCACTGAAGAGATCACCGGCCACGACCTAGTAGTTAGGCAGATAAGGATCGCTGCGGGCGAGATATTAGAGATCGAGCAAAGCGACATCAAACCACGAGGCTACGCGATAGAAGCAAGGATCACGGCTGAAAATGTCTGGGAGAATTTCATCCCAGCGCCAGGCACGATCGAGGGCTACTACCCAGCTCTTGGCCCATCTGTGCGCGTCGATAGCCACGTATATAAAGACTACACCATACCGCCATTTTACGACTCGCTTATCGCAAAACTGATCGTCAAGGCGACTGACTACGATCTTGCGGTAAATAAACTTGAAAGAGCACTTGAAGAATTTACTATAGAAGGCGTGCGAACGATCATCCCATTTTTGCTAACGATCAGCAAAAGTAAGGAATTTAGAAGGGGATTTTTCGATACTAGCTACGTTGAGAAAAACTTAAAAACTATCCTTGAAAACACCTACGACGATATGAACAAAGAGCCAAATGACGACCTAGAAGAGGTCATCGTAGAGGCGATAAAAAGATATAAAAAGAAGAGGTAAATTTATCTCATTATGGCTTTGGCGATAAATTTCGCCAAGGCTAAATTTCCGCGCAAACTGCGTAAATTTTAGCTCCGTCATTTGCCACGGCGTAGAGCCTGCCACCGCTTACTAGCATGATCTGATCTGCGCTAAGGCTAAATTTCTCAAACTCTATCTCTTTTAATAGCAAACCATCTTTAGCACTTATCAAAACTGGCTTATTTTTGCGGCTTGCGAGCAAAATTTTACCCTCGACCCAAACAAAATGCTCCGTGCCGCTGGTTTTAAACTTAAACATCACCTCGCCACTTTTTGCATCCACGGCGTATAGATCTCCGCCCTTGCCAGCAGTGCCAAAGTAAAGCACCCCATCATTCAGGCAAACTGGCGTGTA
>JAHADO010000001.1 GCA_018375265.1 Campylobacter concisus
CTCACACGGCGTTCCATCAAGATAACCATCTTGACTTGTGCCCATTACTCCGTCTCTCATTACAAAAGACATCATCGCTTCGAACACTACTTTTCAGCATTGATTCATTTGCTTATTATGCTTCGACAAATTACTAAAACGTTCAATACCTTTCGACGTTCCAATTATTCTATCATATCTATACGTAGGTGCTTGTTTTAAGATGCAATCCACAAAAGGCCTTTTAAACCAATAAGGATATTCCTCAACGCATTAGTACTAATCCTCAAATTAACATCTTTTTAGTTCACAAGTTCGTCAGTTTCTATAAACATACTCACCATATATAGGTCATAGACTCCCGCCCTATTAGTACAAATACTGTCAGGCGACTTTACCGAGCTTCACACAAAAATCGTTTCCAATAAATGCATGTCGGAATCTCAGAGTTGATATTTCAAGGCATTACCCTATCATTCTACCAATCGAATAATTAGTTATCCATATAATAAATCATCGTATGAACGCATAACTTTTCATTATGCAACGTCTCGCACTGCGTTGTTTGCAGCATTTGTTGCGGATAGGTTTAACCCCCCGCCAAAACCGTGCAAGCAAGTTTCCCCGCACACGGCTTTCCATGTAACTATTACATCTTTATATGCTATCTCTTTTTCGTGTGTGGCGCAAAAAATGTAGTACCATATAACGTCTTAATGATTTGCCCACGATACACTCTCACAGTGCTATCCCCATCTTTTTTGTGATAACCACACCGATTATCCCTTGTAAGTTGGTGATAGCACCAAATATCAAGCTCTCTCGCTATCTTACCGAAATCATCATTGATGCGTGTTGCATAACGAAAATCGCGCCTAAAGCGTCCAATAAGCTTATTATATGCAAAAACATCTTTTGCAATATCTTTTGACGCCATAACTCGCTTAAAAGCTTTCTTTAAATCAGCTTTTATAGCTTTACAACGCTCCATTTTCACACGTGTCTCTGCAACATACTTTCCATGTCGCACCACAAGACGAATTGTAAAATTATGAAAACAAATTTTACCTTTTCTCATATCAATAACTTTTGGCACTTCAATATCGACACCCTCAAAACGCTTCAATTTATTTGCAACAGCAAATGCAAGCTTTTTCATATCGCTTACATTTTTACCTAAGCAAATAACACTTTGGTTATAACGAACGTAATAAAACTCTTTCATCTTAGTCTGTCGCATACGAGCGTATTGCTTCGACTTATCAAGAGTTTCACCACGATATTTTCGTTTCAAACCAAAGGATGCAATCTCAGAGTAACCTTCCCATTGAGAATAAAGCCAAGAATCTAAATCATAATAAACCGCATTATAAAGTCGATGATAATCATCAACTGATAACGCTTTATGAAATAATTTATTCTGAGTATCTTTTCCAAAACACCCGCGCTTTATACCCAATGAAAGTGCCTTGTCTGACACTAACTTTAAATCATAAGGCAACTCAAACACAATAGCATAATAATTTTTGCCTTGATTTAGCCTATACAGGACGTGAGCGAGAGCATGAGCTTCGCTAAATCCGTCTCTATAAGCATACGTATTTGGAGCAAATACCGCTCCTTCTTTTTCACACATAAAATAAGTCTCCTAATCGTTACTTATACTAGTATATACTGTAATAGTTCCACTAAAGGTCATTGCTCCGTCTTCATTACAAAGACATCTTAGCTCCACCTTCGCATACCGATAAATTAAGATGCTTTACTATGTAAAACAATTTATATGCATCAACTAAACGTTTCACCGATTCCTTGTTACTCACACAACTATCATATTTCATGCACCTTAGAACCTTTGTCTAACCCGAAGTTACTACCTTGAGGCATCGTTAGTATCCTCAATAAGCGTTTTGGTCTCTGGCATAACCGTGCGCCTTTTCACTTATCTGCTGCGCCAATGAGACGCATCCCTGCTATCGGGTTTTACCTTCCAAAGTTCGTCAGATTATCTCTAATCATACTATTCATAGTGCACCAAGACACCATAACTCTGTCCCCGTTCGCTACTCTCGGTTTTGCTGCTACATAAGCTGTAACAACGGACAGTACATCATCAGTCAGATTGCTCTTACAACAAGTTATCGTTTAATCTTGCTGCTTTATCCATATTAGTGTTCGCCCAAGTAGGTCGTTACGCTACTTTTAGCATAGGACGAATCGTTGTGTGCCTACAAGTCGCACGCCAAACAGGGTCGTCGCCGCCATCGACAGGGAAGAAGATTTCTGCGATGTTCTCGACGTATTGCGCTGCTTTATTTCTATCGCCCTCTCTAGCAGCCTCCACCGCAAAAACCAGTGGATTATAAATGTCGGTATTAAGAGGGTTGATGAGATTAAATTGTACTGGTTGATACCCACGGTAAGTGGCTTGGACATAAAATTTTTGTAATAATTATACTGATAGGTAAGCATTTGATATTATCTCCAGCTTTTCCCCCAGTCCAAACCGTGCGTGAAACTTTCGCCTCACACGGCTATCCATCTAAATAATTTTCTTGATTAACAAATATTTACTAAAAATCTTATTGCTTATTCTTTGCACTAATAGCGCATCTACCTTTAACGCTATATATACTCATTGATTGCCTATAATTCATAGGATTTTTATGATGCACAGCTTGAATCACATATAAGGGCACATCATTGACCTTATAAATTTTGGTCCAAGACTTTACACCAACATTCAATTTTTTATATGACTTATCCAAAGACTTATATTCAACAATCTTAGCTTTATTGCCTAATCTTATTTTAATACTTTTGCTAAGACCTCTAGCTATAGAATCTAAATCTAAATAAACCATCGTTGCATATTTATAATAATTTTTAATTGTCATAAGACAATAATTATAATTATTACACGCTCTATCAGAATAAGTATTTCTTTGAATATTCATTATTTTAGACTTTAACTCAGTCTTTATTTTCTTCAAAGCTTCATCTGATATATGTGTTGCAGCAACATAGCCATTTTTTGTTGTACCTTTTGGCACGGCCTTTATTTTGAAACCTAAATAATCAACATATTTTTGTTTCAAATTGACAATCTTTGATTCATTTTGATTAACCGACAAATGCAATCGTTTGTCTAAAAACTCAGATACAGCAAATTGCCACCTAACAGCATATTCATATTTCTTAGTCAAAATAATAATCTCATCAGCGTATCTAACGATATAACCATGCTTCAAAGATAAATCTTTTTTATTATGAAACACATGAACGTTGCCATTACAAGGAAAATGCTCCCACTGAGATTCAACCCATCTATCTAAATCAGTCAAATAAACATTAGCCAAAAGCGTACTTAAAAGTCCACTATGAATTAAACCCTTTGACTCATAGGTTGACAACATAGATTTTATCACAGACAACAGTCGTTTGTCTCTAATGCCAAACGACCAAAGTTTGTCCATCATAATCTTCTGGTCCACATTCTCAAAAAAAGAATTTATGTCTATCTTTACAGCGTAATAGCATTTTCCCCTATTTATTAAAGAAACAACTCGCGACAACGCATGCGATACATTTCTGAGCGGTCGAAACCCATAACTGTGATTATAAAATCTAGCTTCACAAATAGGTTCCAACACTTGCAAAATACTTTGCTCAATCAATGTGTCATATATACTCGAAATGCCAACAGGATACAACTCGCCATAATATTTAGACTTATATCCTCTTTTTGAATGCTGCGGAACATAATGAGATAACCTCTTTCTCACAAAAGAAACATATTCATCTTCAGATAGTAACGTTAAATCTTTAATTGATTTACCATCTAAATCAACTATCTTAGTTGCCATATGAGTCTTCAACTCATTATATGCTAATTTGATATTTCTTTCGTCTAAAACCAAAGGCATCAAATTATACACATTATCACCATTTTTGCTATTGTTGTACAAATCATCGAACTCTTTTGTCAAACCAAAATAAGCAATATTTTCTAACTTAGTATTCATTTCTTCTTTATTCCCCTAACTAATTAGTTTAATAAATTTTCACATTCATAATCGAATAGAAATGTCAATTGTTAATCAGTACATTATTGTTTAGATTAATGGTCTTCGCTAGATAGCCATTACGCTATCATAATCACTACTATACCATCTCTGCCACGATATTTAAGAATAGTTATGAATTTCTATTCAAGACTTCAACGAAATTAAGTTCTCAGTCTATATCGCTTCACTTGTTCCTACATAATAGTTTATACGTTATATTTAGGTCTTTCCTATAACCCTGTAATCTTGATTGCGCCTATAACGCAATATGGATTTTCATAAAGGACGCATCTTACTCATCCACAATTACCACACACTTGTGCGTATCAAAATTTCTTTTGATATCCCTTATAGAGCCGTCATTTCGGAAATTCGTCTTAGCTTACGCTTATTCTAACCATATATAACATTATCTCCCGACATAACTCACAACCATATCTATAAGACTTAGGCTGTTTTCTGCCGACTTCAGCGAGCTTACAACAATCAATATCTTAACCTATATCATGCTGTTCGCAGTCTCAGAGTTAGTGTTTCAAGGCGTTACCCTATCATTCCACTATCTATCATGTAAGTTATGTGTTGTGCAAAATTACGCAACACACTCGCATCTTTTCAATACGAAACAAGTCGCACCACCTTTGGGGTCATTGATTACAATGTTAGAAGGGATTTTCTCCCTTAACCACATCGAAATCGTTGGTTCAATATATGTCTGACCCTTACCCGCTCTAGTTATTGCCAACTCTTTATTTTGCAAGTCTACTACTGCAAAATTTAACATTCGCACTTTCATGCGAACTCTGACTATTTGTCAATCTTGGCTATTTTCGCACCAAGACCTCGCATTTTTCTTCCCGCACCAACTCTGGTGCAGGCTTTACCCCACAATCTTGAAACAGATTGCTTCGCGTTAATTCGCTCCCCCGTCAGGGGATAGTCGATGAACATGTTACTTTTATCTTACAAATTGCCAAATCTTTGAACCGACACGATAGACTCTATCGTAGCCGTGCCCATCGTCAAAACGATGAGGCATCTTTGTCTCAATATACTCGTCTATCTCATTCTGAGCAGACAACTGTGACGTATATTTCGACAACACACCACTTTTAGCACTCCACGGCGTTGCAATTTGCCACGAGTACACATCGAGTCCATTACTTGGCGAAATAAAGCACAAAGAAGTCTTAATCTCTCCAACTAACTCAGCGCCAGCTCTAGCATAACCAACTCCATCACCGATATTATTGTCAGAGAAAGACTTAATGATATCGCAATCAGCATCACTCTTAAAATATGCCTTAATGAACTTAGACAGACCACCAAGCACTTGCACACCACGTTTAAAGCATAAACGCTTTAACTCAACATAGCCTTTATGCTGCTTGAACGACGCTACACCGACAAGTTCGCCGCAATATTCCATTGCAAAATATTTTGTTGCCGTAGCTGAACCCTGTAGATGATATTCATTCAAAAATGCAACACACTTAGTACGAGCATCTCTTTTAGCTTCATACACAACTGTCTTTCGTGCATAAATCTTCTCATCGTATCCGCACAATTTCTGCTTTAACAAGTACTTTGTTTTCTTCTCAAATTGTTCTGGATTCAAATCATACTCAAAAAGTTGAAGCAACACAACACCAGCTTTCTCAGCTGCTTTATACTTGTCATAATGATATAACTCTTCTTTAGAACCAAAAAGTCTACCTCTATTTTTAGCATATTTATTAGAATTATGCGACACAGATGGGTTAATCTCGATACCAATCTTTTTCTCTGGAATATAAAAGTCAATTTCTTTTCCGCCTAAAACACTTCTGTTATTGACCTCATATTTCACGCCCAAACTATCAAGATAGTTTGCGACCATAAGTTCATATTGAGATTTAAAGCAATTAAAATTGCTTGGCAATGAAATTAAACCTTTTTTAGCATCATCATTCAAAAACGTTGAAGCCATAACGACAGGCATCTTAAAAAACGTATTTGTCGGGTACTTAATCGCACCACGACCAACTTTTTTCCATGCTTTACACAACGTCTCAATATGGTCTGACACCTGCATGCTTAAAATAAAGTCTCTATGATATAAAGGATACTCCTTGTACAGCATATCATAAGCGACTTTTTTATCTGATGCTAACTTCTTTAGCACCCGCACCCAAGCACTGTCGCTCATAAGCATGTCATAACAACGTTTACTAAAATCGTAAACATCATCGCGAGCCATTAGATTGCAAGGCACACCATATCGTTCCATCATAGTCTTTTGCAAATGCTTCTTGCCTGTGTCGGTTTGCATAATATTCTCAGCACCATATTTTGCTTTAACAGTCGCTTTCTGCTTAGCTTGAATATCAGCAACTTTTGCTGAACTATCAACACCATAAAGCTCCAAGCACGTATGCTTTTGCACATACTTTTTATGCTGTTTCCAATATTCATTCACATCAACATCAAGTACCTCTAAAAATGCTTTCTTCAAATCATAATAATAAAAACCATATTTCACAGATAAGTCAATTAAATCAGTTTTCCCTTTTGAAAACAAAAGTAAATCTTGTTGGACCTCATCAATTTTTTTCTTCAATTTATCAAGCAGATATTTATAACCATCTTTTTTATTAGGTCTACTCTTGCAATTATCATGAATTACTCTATCAACCATATCCGTACAAACAACCACTTGATATAAAAACTGAGGGCTTGCGTGTCCATATACATAAAGCGTATATAGCTCATCATAGGTCAACTCAACTTTTGGAAAATACATTGACTTATCTTTTAACTTAACAAAATCGCCTGTTTTTCTCATATCTGTTTCACCTCCTTTAACAATTTTCTCTATACTAATATTTATCAAGACAAAAGTAACTTTGCTGCTAAACCACCATTGTAAAAACCCTTAGCACCCCATTCGGAGCTTTTATTTCAGCATAGGTCATCCTTTTTATTTCTTTCTGCTTTCGCAGCCATCACGCTCGTCGTTACCGACCACGTTGTGGCAAAAAAGGCTTTAGGTTTTCAAAGCAATTAAACGATTGATACACACCTGTCACCAGATATGCAGTGCCGACATAACACCAAAGTATTAACTGGCGCAGTATCAACAATGTATGCACCCGCAGGTCTCTGGGTTTCATACGACGGAATGTCCCAATCACCGTTAATAAGGTCTGCAACAGTGTCATAGCCTTTCAGCTTGTCTCTGTTTTTGTCACCCTTATTATAGTCGATTTTATTTGGGTCATACCATTTACGAATGCTTGTCAATGCTCCAGACGCCTCATAAAGTTCATCCATGAACTTCTTATCGAACATTGGCTTTTTCTCTGTCAGCGCATTTCCTTCCTCATCACGAAGAATCTCGCCTTTCAGATAGACGACATCGCCGTCTGCATCCACAATATCTTCTTCTGCACGTTTTGAGACGTCAACCGACTTAACGCCTTTATTGCTTAACGCAACGTGCGAAATCATACTGGCAACCTGTACACTTGAATGTGCGCCAGCATCAGGGAAGTAATCGAACTTTCTCATTACTTCCTCTGGTAAAGCAATATGTTGGTCGTTCTGATACTGATTGATATCAGACGTATCCCTCATAGCATTTTGAGCTGCAAGATTGCGCATTAACAACTCGTACAATAATGCGAACACAATAGCAGCAATACCAAACGTTACCAAGAACTTAATGACAGTGATATGGAAAAACCAATACCAATATGTCTTCTTTTCTTTAGCAACACGGACCTCTTGCTGCTTTGCCTCAATCTCTGCTTTACCTTCTGGAGTTGCAGCCTTTTCCTCGTAAGACTGCTTGGAAGCTGCGTACCAATCTGGTTCGGGGACATCACTTAATGAATCATAAATTGGTCCATAGACGTCACCATTCTCATCAACAGCTTGATACCGTGTCTTATAGACAGAGTTACCACTAGAGTCTGTTACAATACCACCAACTTCTTTAATGTAATTATAAGGATTATCCTCATTATACGACAAAGTCTTTGATGCATTAGAACTACTGTCTGCGGAAGCACTCGAAGACTGACTTGCACCTGCACTCACATACGAAGCGCCCATTTCAATAGCACTATACACTGTCCATGCTAGGACAAGCGAAAGCAGCGAAACAACTGCTGCAATAATAATACGTGATACTGGGGATTGCTTTTCCTCAATCTTCGAACGGTCTAACTGCTGGTCTTCATAGACATCCCTATAACGTGTGTCCTCACTAGGGTCTCTGTCTTGAAGTTTTTCCCAGTTAGTTTTAGCCATAGCTTCACCATCCTTTCAAAACTTTTCTACAATACAATATGCAACTATCAAGGTACGTAAACTTTATATACTTCCTGTGATAATAAATACAAAGGAACATAATGGCGTCTTCGAGGAACCCTTTGTATCGAACGCACACACTCCATATATAAAGGTGAAGCAGAGCCTGTGAAAACTCCACAAACTCTGCTTCTAGTATAACAACAACAATAGTAAATGTCAAGTCAGAATTTAAAAAATTTCGCCAAAAGGGGTGTTCTAACTATTTACTGACCTGACTTATTGTTGGTGTTGTTCTGAGGTGCCTGATTGTTGCTATTCTCAATCTTATCCATACGAGACTGGTAATCTTGAGTAATAGCGGTACTTGTCTGCTGTTGCTGTGCACCAAGGTTCATGTTGGTACCAACAAGAACACCAATAGCGAGTGCAGCAATTACACCGACAGCTGCAAGAGCAACAATAAAGATATTGTTCTTCTTATGTGCAGCAGCAAGGTAGTCGTACTTATCGCTCCAAGCCTCAGCTTCATCCTTAGCCTGTGCTAGACGAGCCTCATACTCACGACCCTTGCGCTCGTCAATCTGGGCATACTGCTCCATAAGCTCATCAAGCTTGGACTGAACCTCATCCTTTTGCTTCTTAACATCCTCAACCTTGGAAGCGCACTCTGCCTTGTACTCAGCAATCTGCTTCTGCATATCTTTCTTGTCGTTAGCAACCTCCTGCTCAAGCATACGAGTATGTGCCTCAAACTCAGCATCCTTTGCACGAAGTTTCTCAGTGTACTCAGCAAGAACCTTATCTGCCTTCTCTTGCTGCGCAAGCTCCTCAGCCAATGCCTTTGTACGAGCGATATCGTCTTTACGATTATTATCAAGGAACGTATTGATGCGCTCACGCCACTCATGGCACAAAGCAGACTCATCTGCAAGGCGCTTCTGATACTCACGTGAGATATCCTGAAGAATGAGAGAAACACCAAGGTCCATCTGACGTGCAGCCTTAGCCTTACGGTCCTTCATGAACTCACGCTTGCCCGACTCACGGCTTGCCTCAATCTCAGACTTAATAGCGGCAGGAATAGCGTTAACATCAGCCTCATGCTGACGACCATGACGCTCACGATACTGCTTCTCAGCAGCAGCGCGTGCATCCGCGACAAATGCTTCCTTTGCCTCATTGTAAGCACGCTTCAGCTCATCAGTCTTTTCAGCAACCTTTGCCTCAACACCATCAAGAGCCTGTGCATATGACATATCCATATCGCGCATAAGCTGACCAAACTCAGTCTCAGGATTAGTGATATCAAAGTCTTTCTGGATATGCTCTGCATGCAGAGAGAGAAGATTATAGAACTTAGAACGAAGCTCAAACAGATTTGCCTCGTGGAGACGCTTCATATCAATATTAGCATCACGAGACATCTCGTTAAGCTGGTTATTCAGCCAACCCTCTGTGCGATTCTCATCAAATGGAATATAAGGGTTGCCATGAAGGAACTGGGAATCAAATGCCTCAGTAGAAACCTCAAGACCAAGCTCATCGGAGAAGAAACGACGGATAATAGTCTCATCAAACTTATCCTCGACCTCTGGAGTTAACTCTTCATCCTCTGGCTCCTGCTCAACCTCTGGCTCAGCCTCAGACTCTTGAGCATCTTCTTGCTCTGACTCAGGCTCGTCATTCTCTACAGAACCATCGTCTTCGTTACCATCAAAGTCGTCCTCATCCTCATCTGGAAGGAAAGGAACCGCTTGCTCATCATAATCAGGGTCTTCTGGCTCAAAATCGTCATCCTCAGATTCACCAGCGACCTCTTCGTCACCCTCGTCCTCTTGCTCATCCTCAGACTCATCATCCTCAGAAGACTCCTCATCAGGCTCATCTAAATCAGACATATCATCTTGCTGCTCTTCTTCACCACCAACAAAATCAGTAATGTAAGCGTCACCTGTTGAGATATCACAAGCCTCATCATAGGTCATTGCAACATCAGTTGTCGCAAAAGAGCCGTCCTTAGCAACAAGTACAACGCTATACTGAGCACCAGTGAGAATACCATACTCTTCCATATTAGCAAGAGTATCATCGGTTGGGATAATGATGAATTTCTCTTCTGCGAGAAGCTCAGGGGTTGCATAAATACTAAGCTGATTATTACGAATCATCTCGAGAATGCTACCCTTATCCTCATCCTTAACCGCTTTACGACCAAAGCCGCCAATAGTCTCAGTATCGAGAAGAAGTCCTGCGTACTTATCCTCTCCATCAACCTCAACAACAAAAGCATCATTAGTCTTAAAAAGCTCAAGAGCACGCTCTGGAACAGACTCATCTACAACAGATGCAAGTCCATCACGCTTACCCTTCTTTGAAGTAGAAACAGGAGCATCAGCTGCTGCTTCTTTCTTCTTACCAAATAGTCCCATGTTTCTGTCCTTTCGACGAAATCAAATAACTGTGTTATACACGATATAATAACACACTAAATATAGCTTGTCAAGAGTAAATTACAAAAAAATTGAATATTTTTCGTAAATTTTCCCAACAGTAACTCCTATCGAACACCTTTCACCACAATATAAGCATCAGATTTAAGCTTATCTTTATTGTCAATCTGCAGGTCGCCCGCAACACCGACAAAAAGCTTTGTTTCATAAGGATGCTCGTTAATATACTTAGCAACTGCAACGACTACCTCAGTATCAATACAAGAGTTAATCGCACGAGCACCACCAGCATCAGAGTCTGTAGTTGATTTATCAAATACAATATATCTCACAAGCTTATCCATATCGTATTTCACATCAACTCGATGCTTCTTCAAAACATCGCTTCTTAAAGTCTTGAGCTTATACTCAGCAATCTTCTTCATAGTATCTCTTGACAATGGATTGAAAGGTACAATCGTATCAATACGGCCAAGAAGCTCTGGTGGGAACCTATTGTCTCCCGTAGTTGACCTAATAGAGCGACGAATCAGCTTGCCATACTCACGAAGTGCTGCGCCAGTGCCCTCATCATCCTCGCCATAATCAGCAACGGTCTTATAAATCTCCGATGCTGCATTGGTAGTCATGATGATATAACAGTTCTGGAACGATGTCTCTCGACCATTACGGTCGGAAAGGCGACCATCATCCAGTACCTGCAAAAGAATACGGGTAACAGGAGAACACGCCTTCTCAATCTCGTCCAAAAGGACAATCGAGTGTGGTTTCTCCCAAATACGGGTCGTTAATTCGTCACGAAAACGCTCTAATGACTCAGGCATAGCATACTCAGTCATGTCGAAACGAATCATAGATTTTTCGGAACCAAAAATTTTCTCGGCTAGTGCTTTAGTTACGGCTGTGTTGTGAGTAGCCACATACTGACCAGCAAGATACAAATGCTCGTCATCTTGAACATAAATACACTGAGCTGACTGCTTACCAATATATTTAATATCAGCAATACCAACCATACTAAAATCTCTTACACGAACTTTATCAGTGCGCTTATGCTTAGCAAGAATATCTAATTTGCGAGACAAAGTAAAGAATCTACTTTTCTCTTCATCTGTAGATTTAACACGTAACGTGTATTCCTCTTGCTTTCGCTCTTTATTACCATCTTTACGATATCTCACATAACGATTTATAGTATTAGGAACTCCAAGCGAAAATAGCACAGAACTAATGTCTTCAGCCAAACCTTTACTAAACGTACTATATGATACCCTAACTCTATCATCAGCAGAAATAGTTCCATCTGTATCAAAAAGACCTTGAATCAAGCGCCAACGTTGTTCAATAGAGCCATACATATATTTCTTTGGAATTCTTCTATCTTTTGAATAACAGCCATACAACGCTCTTGCATCAGATAAAACATCCCTTGTCTGAAACAATGTAACATGACCCTTACGCATATCTGTTGGTAAATAAAAAGTATGATTATAATTTCCCTTATGCCTATGTACACCCATCGCACCAATGCTTTTTGCAACAGTATCAATAATTTCGGAGTCATTGCCTGAAATAGTAAACGCGCTATCTGTCAAGCAACCATCACCAATAGCAACGCCTAAAACATAAGGGTCAACAGCATAATCAAGTTCCTCCCATTGAACAGCTTCATTCATAGGGATATAATACTTTAACTTGTCACGTCCATTGTCACGGTTATAATAAAGCCCGTTATCCAAAAGTTCTTTAGTTGACATAACAAAAGGTTTACATCTTGAATAATCACCCTTGTGAGATTGTCTCTGTTTAGACGTATAAACAGTCCACAGATGCTCATCACCAACATCAAGCGTACGACCATCTGCCAAACGAACACGATACATTTTGACATCTTTGTGTGGAAAAATTCCCAAGACTGTTTCAGGTTGTCCTTTGCGGCCAAATACGATATCGCCTGGCTTCAAATCGCCATGTCGCTTAATACGTATGTTGCCATCAACATATACAGGGACAGGCTCGTAATTTGCTATTAATTTACCCGTTCCTGAACTGCCCGTGAACAACATAGTCGATAATGGTTTCGTCTTATCGTTCAAATCAGCAGCACAGATATTCAAACGTTGCTCAATAGATGATGTTGCAAACTTCTGAGCAAATACTTTAGAGTCAAGATACTCTTTAACCTCATGAGCATCAATATGAATATCAATATGAACACCCTCACTTTGCTCAATAACATCTGTAAGCAACTTCTTATCCATAGGAGAGCCATCAAAACGATGCCAACCAACCATAGCATCGAGAATCAAAATTGACTTTCTTGGCTGCGCATTTGCTGGAATATAACGGTTCGTATATTCATAAATAAGCTCAAAAATGCTATCGTTATAAAATTGTGAAGACACATTATAAACACGAGCCATATCCTTCAAAATAGCAACAGTCATAGCTTTATCTGCCTCAGGAAGAACAATTCTCTGAAGACGCTCAACAAGTGCTTGATTTGGAGAAATAAATTTCCTAAACTCTTCAAAGGTTGACGCAACCATAACACGGATATCACGAGTACCAGAGTCTGCAAGCAATGGCTTTAACGCCTCAACAGCGGCATCTGAGAGTTGAACAACCTGATGAAACTCGTCCATAAAAAGAACAATAGGCTTATCTTCAGCATTACTATAATTCGCAGCTTGCTCGAACAATGCTTTAAGAATAGCAGCCATCTCATTAGGGTCATTAAGCTTAGAAATCATCTTAGACAAGTCAACTTCGAGATAAATATGCTTATTATCTCTTTGTGCAAGACCTTGAACAAAAGCGGTTTTGCCCGAGCCAGCGTTTGCAATAAGAAGTACATTACAAAGCTCTGGGCGCACAAACGCAGCAAGCGCCTGTTTCATCTGCAAATCACGACCAATAACAGGACGCACTGGCTTCTTAACTGGCGTGGTATACTGGACTAAAAGAGGATATACCTCAGCATCAATTTCAAACATAAACATAACACCTTTCAACGAAATTTTATATCATAATAACACAAACATAAAATGTTGTCAAGTATTATTTTGAAAAAAAAAATTAGGGGCTGACAAGCAACCCCTAATTTCACATTGGATGGACAAATAGTCCGATTAGACCTCTGGAGTATCCTTAGTGGTCTCAGCCTGAGCCTCAACCTCTGTACCCTCGGACTGAATCTGAGCATCGCGGAACTCACGAGCTGCAGTGGTAACAGCAGCCTGACGCTCAAGAATAGTCTTGGTAAACTTAGGATTCTTAGAATGAGTCATTTCCTTAGAGGTATCAATCAGAAGCTCGCCCTTAGCATTCTTAAGAAGGCTTGCGCGAACGCCATAGACAGTACCTGGCTTCTCACCCTTAATCTCACGAGTATAGTTCTTACCAGCAGCATTAGCAATTGCCTCGAGCTGAGACTGCTTATAGAAGACACGGTGAGATACATACTCGCCACCAGATGGATGCTGGACCTTACGAGAAGTCAGATGTGGGTTAGTGTCAGCCTGAGCCTCACCAGTCAGAACCTTATCTGGGTTCTTCAGAGACTGGTCAACCTGTACATCAAGATACTTACCGTTGGTCTTACCATCCTTGCTCTTACCAGAGCCATTTGTTGGTGCAAAGACAATGAGATTAACGTCTTTAAATGCACCCTGTCCACGTAGAATAGCCATAATAACTACCTACCTTTCTGTGAAAAAAAAAATAATATAACGGTCATGGCTGCTCATTTCAACCAATCATGTGTATTATAACATATTCTGATTCACTTGTCAAGTATTATTTCAAAATATTTTAAAAAAATTGTTAGGACGTCTAGCTGGACAAAGCACAGCGTAGACGGACTAACCGCGTAGCGAAAATGGATTATCCGCTTAAAGATAGAGTGAGTGCATTGAGCGCAGCATTACTCATTAAACTCAACAGAGTTAATGACAGCGCGAATTGCTTGCTTCATATCCTCGTCAAAACTCATGTCTAAAGACACCGTGTCACGCTTCTTACCTTTACCACCATTACCAGTCTTTTTGCTCTCAATAACCTTATTGCCTCGTGACAGCATGTCGGCGTACTCAACCATAGAGGTAACATCTTGCACAGGCAACTGTGAGACAATAAAGCCCTGACGTGACGAACGCAGATACTTAACAGCAGCATTAAGCTTCGCCTCACGCTCGTGAGCCTTCGCAACGAACGCATCAACGTTCGGCTTCGATATAGGCGCATCATAAGGGAAGTCATAACCCAAATGGTGTAAATCTAAAGCTTTTACATCGTCAAACTCATAAGGTGGCGTCGTACGAACCACTTGTTTCTCGCCATCCTCAATCATGCTCATGCCCATATCAGCTAGCTTATCTTTAAATTCACTCACATGAGTTTCGTAAAGGCTCTCAAAAGCGTCACGACGTTGCTCAAGACGCCTTGGATTATCAACCATCCAATGTCCGCCAGCAGTGTCATATACTTTTAAGCCATAATCTTCAGCAGACTCTGAGCTACGGCGTTTCATACCCTTATCGGCCATCATTTGCTTTAACTTAACAAGCTTATCTCGCTCCGACATTAACGTCTCAAAATCACTCTCATATTCTTCCGTTGGCGGCAAAAAAGCTAAGAAGTGCTGATACTTAGCCATAAGCTCAGCATTATATTCTTCCTCAAACTTATAAAAATCATACAAAACATGAGCATCGGGCGCAACATTACCTGCGGCTTCTGCTTCCTCAAACTCTCTCATTGCGTCCTTATATTTATGCTTTTCCTTCTTATGATGCTGAAGTCGTGACGAGTATGACCTAAGTTTAAAGCCAAACTCAATCATTGGGTCACTTGTTGCTTCAGCCATTTCTGTATACTCCATGCTCATAACATCGAGCATAGGAGTAGTAACATTTTTTTCATAAGAAGGAATTGTTGACAACACCGCATAAACACCGTTCATGCAATCAGTAATCAGACGCTCACGACCTTGGCTAATAAGTTTACGGAACTCTGCGCCTTTTAATTCTTCACGAGATTGTCTTGCTAACGCATAAGACTCAATCTCACGAAGAGCCTCTTTGTAACCACTATCAGGCTGCGCCAATACTGCCTCAACATACTCTCTAACAATAGCGTTGGCTTTTTTCATCTCACGCCTATGCGTACCTGCACGCCACATGTTCTTATCATCTGGCAAACACGCCAAAAGTAACTGTGACGTACCATTGCGCTCCATCACTGCGTGAGTAAATTTTTTAATAAAACAGCGAGCATTCCGCCTATCATAAGCAACATTCGATGCAAGCATCTTCACAGGGGACATCTCGTCTAAATTCATATCAATAGAGCGACGAAGCGTACGCTTATCCGTCTCATCAAGTTTACCCTTCTGCTCGCCATTTCCCATTTGACGACCTTGTCCCTTGTCAACCATACAAAGGTGACAGTGAACATGCATAGTGTCTACTTGGATAACACCAACCCATTCTAGGTCATCAAACCTCTTACCCATCTTTTTCATACCATCAATAATGGCAAGTCGTAATTTAAGTTGGTCAACATTACCTCTATAATCGCCACGCCTTTGTGGTTCAAAGTCTGGCTCAACAATTCCCATACGCTTTAGATAGGAGAGGTCAAACGATAGAACCGTTTTCATAACAGTTTTTCCCGACTCAAACTGCTTCTGAATATCTTTAGAAACTCGTTTCACTTTTCTATGAGACATTGAAACGTCCCCGTCATCATATTTACCACTAGACCCAAAAGCAATACCACCTAGCTTTTGTGCTTCACGCATACCATCTTTAATACGACCTACACTATCATATTTTTCTGTAGCATCTTTTCGTGCCATATATCTTGTAACATATAAGTCGGGGTCATCAAGACGCACTGGAGTTAAATCCTCCACCGCATCACCTCGGGCCATATAACGCTCAACATATTGTCCTGGTGTGCCACCACGGGTGCCACCCGATGGTGTCTTAACTGAAAACTCACTCACGACAACAATATCTTGCTTCAAACCCATGATAACCACCTCCTAAATAAAAACGGCTCACTACCTATAAAACCATATAAGCAGCGAGCCGCAAAACCTTAAAAATTCAAATTAGTAAGAGAAACCATCGTCTGAAGAAGGATACTCATTGAATGGCTGAACATCCACGCGCTCTGGCTCCTGCTCGTTAGCAGGCTCTGTAACTTGCTCGTCAGAACCCTCTGCCTCGTGAGAAATCTCTGGCTCATTCTGAGCCTCAGCCTCAGCGGCTTCTTTCTCAGCAAGACCCTCGGTCATAATACGGTCATACTCGCTTGCAAGTTCCTCTTGCTCTGGAGCATCCTCGACTTCAGTCTCAGGTTCAACAGTCTCCTCAACTTTCTGCTCATCCTCATGCTCAGGAGTCTCAATCTCGTTGAACTCACGCTCATCAATATACTCTTCTTTATCCTCGACAGGTTGCAGCTGAACCTGCTCAAAGTAATCAGCAAAACGATAGCCACTGTTCTGAAGATTAAGAACAAGAGAGTTTCTGTGCTTAATATCCGCAAAAACGATAGGCAAATCGTTCTCCTGTGCAGGAAGAACTGTTACCAAATCACAAGCAAGCGGAACGTTAATAGTAATATCCTCGCGAGTCATAATTTCTGGAACTTTAAAACCCTTATGATAAAGTCCTTTGAGCACAAGCTCGGAAATCTCTTTATCGCTAAACTCATAGAAAATATCAACGTCTAGGGCATTCTCGTCATTAAACGCTAGACCATGAACGCCATCGCCTAGCTCACCACGAAGTCCAATGCACTTACCAACAATATGCAGATAAGGACGACCTGGAGAATCGGGGTCTTGCCATGAACGAGCATCTAAAAATGCAGACGTTGCATGGATATCAGCATCACAAATCTTATCGTAATCATAAGAAAGTGCTTGGTCATCAAAACCATGAGCCATAGACAGAAGATTATCTGTCATTGTTTTACCTGGAATAATCAAAGCATTCTCCTTTCAAGAGAACCCACTAAGTTTAAGATATCACATAGTATACTATACTCTATCTCATTTGTCAAGAGTAAATTACAACTTTTTTATTACTTTTTCGACTTTTTCTCGGCAGCCTTACGCTTTCTTTCCTCAAGCTCATCCTCACGCTTATTACATAGATAAATAGTAAGACGAGCGTTTGCAAAACGATTCACACCACGAATCATATAAAACGTTGCAATGAACAATAACCCGCTAATGAACATTGTTGGCAAAAGCCAATAGGTTACAATAGCTGGCAACGTTGCATCAGCGGTAAGACCCGACGCAATCGCAATTCCTAGAGCAACAATACGTGTGCCAAACAGTCCGAAAATCGTAACAGCGAATAGCGTAAAGACAATTACAACAAAATAACGAAGAAAATAAGCAATACTAGTCTTAAACATAATTTTTAATCCAATCCGATATAGTCGATACCGACAATTTTACCTTCAACATTTACTTGGAACTTAAACATAGTGTTCCACGGCTCAAAACCATATGCGGTATACTGACAATAGACATAATACGTATACACATAATCCTTAAAATCTACTGGGTACACCGCAATAGTTGTTGGTAATGGAAGATAACCACCGATTTTGATATTATCAATGGTCACGCCATTACCTAAAGGGCCTTCCTTAGGTAAAAACTGTGTTGCAACAGTAGAGTTTTCAGGAAGATTATAGGAACTTAGGAAGTTAGTCCTTCCTTTATCGTAACCATTAGTCCACGTAACAGCAGAAATAAGTGCAGAACGAATAACAGAAGTGTCTTCAATACTACGATTCTTGTCAATCGTCACTTCACGCTTATTAGTATCTTTAGCGGCTGTCTGAACGGACTGCTTATTTTGTAAAGAACTAATCTGTTGCTTTTGGGCGTTCATATCTGACGCTGTTGATGCAACAACAATGCCCGTAGCAACACCTGCAAGCACAGCAATAACAGCTAAAACACCAAGAAAAATATAACGTTTACGCATTATTACCAACTCCAATAGCGGCAGAAATCACGCTCTTTGCTTTAGCTGTTTGAGACGAATCCAATTTCTTACCAGCGCTTGTCACAATGAGATTAAATGAATCAAACGTTTTAGTCTGAACATGGTAAATCCCAGTTACAAAAGCAACAATATTACCATCTTTGTCCTTTGCAACCCACATACTGTCAACATCGTCATACTCGTTATAAGCCGTACTGGTTGAGACAAAAGACCAAGTAATAGAACCGCTTATAGGAACAAACCAAGGCAATCTAAAATCACCCTTGCCATCATAATCAGCAATACCTTTATCTGCATCCTTAACAGCATCGTTGTTGACGTTCACTGTGTTTAGCTGCGAATATTGTGTCTGAACATCTGCAATCTTCATGCCAGCTTCTGATAAAGTTGAGGTGCTGGTCGGAATGTCTTTTTGCTTATCTGCATCAAGACCACTTTGCAGCTTACTAATCTGCGTTGAGTTCGCAGCCGATGCTTGCTCATATGATGTTAGCACTACACCAACAGTAATACTGCAGCCAATAATAACAGCCACAAGAATACTTGTGATGGCAATAAGCACTCTCTTTGACTCAAAAAATCGTTTGCCAAAAGACATTATCGTCTCCTTGTCTTAAATATAATTCTACCTTGCACTATGAGTATAACATAAGCAAACCCATAATGCAAGGCAATTTTTAAGAATTATTTGCTACCATATTTGACACAGTACCATTAGCATCAACATCGTACGTAAAGATAGTATTACCCTCACCACTATGGCCTTGAACATCTTTTGATAGAACATTGACTACGGTGAAATATGAGTACACTCCATTATCAACACCAACAACATAACTATGCATCTTAACATAAGTCATATTAAGACCATAGGCATCAATGGTGTTAATCATCTTACCATCTTGTCCAAGAGGAGCATCTTTAACCTCAGGCATAAAGGTAGATAACATTTGACTATCATCAGCAAACTTATAGTCATCGCGAAGCTTAGTTCGTGCTGCGTTGTAACTATCAGCATCGCTCCACGTAGTGGCTGTCTTAATAATCTCTGTGGCAATTCTATCATCAGTTGCGACACGAGAGGTATCAAGACCAAACGAGTTTTTAGTAACAGTATTCACCTCAGAGGTTCGCTTATCACTTGCCTCTTTCTTTTGTTGCTCCAAAGTCGCAATCTCTGTCTGCTGAGACGATAACACAGCGTTTCTCTGCGTATCAGTGATAACAAAAGCAGCAATGGCAAGAAGCATAAAACCAATACTTACTGTCCAGAGCACCTTATCTTTCTTATCCATCATTAGTTACCTCCTTGGCTCTGACGCATTTGCTCACGTGCCGAGAAAATATCAGAAACATCTTTTTCAGACACATTTGATGTTGTATCGCCAACTTGCTGCTTAATAGCATCTACGGTAGACTGTACTTTCTCTGCATCATCTTCGGGTCTATCATGAGTTACAGACGCTGACGAATTACCTTTAGTCGTAATCGTCTTAGTAAAACCAGAGAACACTTTATCTTTACCCGTGTACTGTGCCGTCACATAACCTAAAAGATTGCCATCAGCGTCCACACAGGTCCACAAACAATCAAGAGTGTCCTCATTAAAACTATAAGAAGTTCTAAACGACCATGTACCATTTTGTAGCCAAATAGCACCAGCATTAGATGAAGTATCACTAAAATACTTCTTAATCTCTGCGGCATTGGCTTTAATGGCATCCTCATCGCCAATAAGATTTGCATACTTATTTTGCAAATCAGCAACAGCACGACCAGCATCTGACGCATTTGTCACAACATCCTCAACCTCTTTTGGTGTAACAACACCTTGAGAAGATAATGTTGAAATATCAGCTTTAAGGTTCTGAATCTGCTGAGCATTAGTCTTATACGTATCAGCATAAGCGTTTCCAGCATAGCCAGTAAAACCTGCCAGTCCGATGCCAACAACAACAGGGACTGCTTTAAGATATGGTCCCAACTTAATCTTTTTAATTTTCATACTCAAACCAATCTCTACTTTTACTAACTAATAGTATACCATAACTTATTAGTTAGCACCAGCGCCAGCATCTTTATATTTAGTACCATTATCAGGCTTAACGCAGCGATAAACTGTGTAATCTGACTCACCAGCACCGCCTTTAAGATAATACTCAATATGAGAGCCAACACCTGGAGAACGCTCATCTAATGAACCAGACACCATGTTACCATTACTGTTAGGATATTTCTGCTTTACAAGCTCGTTACCAACATACATAATAACATGGCTGCTTCTAATAATAATATCTCCTGGCTTCAAATCTTTCTCCTCTAAATTATGAGATAAATCAACTTTCTCCCACTTATCTGAAGAAGAAAAATAAGAAATCAATGCAGGGCAATCGCCTGCTGGAATTTCCTCATCCGTACCAGACCAACGAAGTGCCGTGGCTACGGTACGGTCACAAGACATATAATTAGGGTCACCTGGGAAAATATTTTGGAACACGGTCTGCCAAAGCTTAGTACCATTATTGCCCTTAGACTCTTCCTCAGTCTCGTATGCATAAGAAATCGCAGCCGCAGCAGCAGAAGAATTATCATAATTTTGAGCCTTAGTACAAGACTGTAGAGCACTAGACGCTGCGCCATCAGATGCAACCATACCAAGGTTCTGACTCATAGAAATGACAGACGCCGAAAACGCAGAATCTTCTGACCATGACGCCATCTGAGATAGCCAATGCTCCGCAGCAGCTTGACGTTCGCCATAAGCCATACCGGCATTACCCTCCCAATCATGCGTAAAGCTCATAGCCATCGCACTAGCAGAACCACTTTCTTTTTTATACTTATTCCAATAATCTTGGATACCTGTTGGTGATGGTGTAGCAAGAGCATATGCAAGCTGAAAATCAAGGTCGTACCAATTTTTATTAACACTTTTCGCTGCACCAATAAGCTTCTCACCATTACCACCAGTCCATTGGCCTAAGCCTAGACCTGGATAATAATTGCCATCAGAGCCTTTGTATGCGCCGTGGTTAATGCCAAGACCTTGAGCGGCATATTGAGAGAACAAACTCTCAGTCCATGCATTCATATTATTGTATGCGTCAGTATGCTTAGGTCCTGTTGGCTGAAAATGTTCAGAATAAATACCCTCAAAACCAGATGGGTCAATTCCTGACTCAACAGACCAATTACCAAGAATACCAGCAATTTGTTCGTTAGACAAACCATATGCTTTAAAAACAGACCACACTTTTTTAGCATTATCTAACGTAATAGCTTCTGTATTAACTGCTTCCGCTTTAGCATCTGCAGCCTTACTAATCACTGTTCCACAGTCAGTAACAGCAACATCATACTGTCCTTGATTGTTTATCATTGCAAGACCACCACCGACGGCGCCTACGGCACCCAAACCAGCGGCAGTTGCAGCGGCAGCAGTACCAGCGGCAGATGAAACACCAAACGTTGAAGAAACCCAACTACCAGCACCTGCAAAAAAGCCGCCTACACCATTTGCAACAGCGCCTGGGATGCCCGCAACAAAAGACGTTGCACCATGCCATAAACTACTACCAGCACTTGCTGCCACAGAACCAACATTTCCTAAGCCTGCTTTTGCAGCGCCCAACATATTGGTAAAAGCGCTACCGTGCATAGCGGCGCCACCATTGGCAGCACCGCTTGCAGCTTTTCCAACACTATTTCCTGCCTTGCTCGCAATAGAACCAAGGCTTTTATCTTCAATACCAGGCATATAATCCTCGCAACTCACTTCCAATAAATCAATTAGTACAAACGCAACACATTGTCGTTCGTGTTAATTGAAGAACTACTCACAACCAAATCGGTTGTTGCTTCCAAATCAAGCAAACGACCAAGGTCGGTACGCTGATACTTCTCTTTTGCAGAATAATAATTCTGCCATGCGGTCACAAGACCCTCAGTGTCAGCATAAATCTGCTGATAACGACCGCTATTGGAACCATTCTTCAAATCCTCAAGCAATGTACCATCAGTAAGTCGCCACTGAACGCTTGTATCAACACCACTCTTTGTAAGTTGTGCTTCTTTATTCATCTTCGCAAATAACGCATCAGATGTCATAGTCGGGTCACCAAGCTGCTCATAAATTCCCTTGAGATAACCATCGGCAACATAACGATTCTGCCAATCAAAATTATAACCGCCAGGAACAACGCTCTTGAAATCATAAGCATACGTACCGTCTTTAAGCTTAGCAACACTATCGCCATTGATAGAATCAGGCTGTGCTGGCACCTGAACGCCGTCCTGTGCACTCAAACGGTCAGTATACTCCTTAATGTTTGCTTGAGCAGTAATCATATCGTCTAAATCAGCATACAAATCCTTACGAATTGCTGACTCTTGATTAGTAACAACTGCCTCATTATACAAACCCTTAACCGTAGGTGCGTTACCATTAGAAAGACACTTCAAAACAGTTGCATCGGTAGCACCTGGATTTGCATAAATTCTAAACTGGTCATAGTTACTAAAAGACTCATCATTAGCATATTCGTTCGAAGCATTATCCGACTTCTTCACAAGCTCAGCGTTTGCTCGAACAACAATATCAAGAATCTGTGTTGGGAAACCCTCATTATTAACAAGATAGATTCCCATATAGCCACTGTTGCCAAACACATAAACAGAGCCTGCAGGAGAACTCTTTAATGTCTCACGACGCTTCTGACCGTTGATACCAGTCATAAAGACTTGATAGTTATTAGCATTAGTTGAAATAGACTTAACATCATCAAACTTCATAAGAATAAATGCTTTAGTCCTATCTTCGCTTGCATACACGCCAACCACAGTGCCAGGGATATTAGTCTTAGATGTACTAAAATCTGTTGTATAAATAGCCTTAGAAGAAAGCGTGTTATTTTGCTGCTGAATAAACATGCCAAACGAAATAACCGTCACAACTAAGATACCAAAAATCAGAATGCCAAAAGACACGGCAAAAGTCTCCATGCGCTTATGACGACTGGTCATGTTACTAAAAAAGTTACCTAAAGAACTCATCAACTATCCTTTCGATAGACTAAACATCATATTCATAACCTATGATACCATATCATCACAACTCTGTCAAGCATCAAAAGAAAAAAAGTTAAAAAATCTCGGCAGCATTATACCGCCGAGATTCTCTTTGACATATAAGATATTGTTACAGAAGTGGCAGAATAACGCCAGAAACAATATCCTTAACCGTCTCGTTAGATGCCTGACCAGCTGACATAAAAATTGAGATTCCACCAAAGGCAAAGACGCCGCCGATGACAAACATCAGAGCAACAATAACCCATGGGGTCTTAGGCTGACCTTTAGCAAGAAGATTGGAACCAAGGAAAACGGCACCAACAACAATCAAGATGACACCGAACATGGCAATAAAACCACCACCAGCCTCGGTAACAATCTTAGAAGTGTTAGAGAAGATATTGGTAATCTTTGGTGTTGCCAACAGCATTTGCATAAAAAGATTCATGATATCACATCCTTAATAATCTGCTTAAAAATCTTTACGATATGCATATCGTAACCTATGTGTCACGATATTGGTATTATAACATATCTAAATTCATTTGTCAAGAGTTATTTTAAACTTTTTCGAAAATTTTAAGTGAGAGATAGCAGTCATAAACAACCACTATCTCTCACCATAAACATCTTACATTCCACCAAGCTTCTTCTTAGCAATCTCAACAGTCAGCTCACCTGCTGCTTTCTTAGCGGCTGATGAAGGACCCTTCTCCTGAGAGCTTCCCTTAGTTGTCTCGCTTGTCTGAACGTGGACACGTCTGTTCTCAGTATTCTGCTTATTAGCCTGAGACTGACTTGTGGTTGTCTGGGCAGCATTAACTTCGGCTTCACCGTTAGCTTTAAGACCGCTATGAATGCCCTTCAAGCCACTAGCTGTTTGTGCGGCACCACCACCGACATCACCCGCCATCATACGAGCACCGCCCATACCTGCATTTACCGCACCCTTGAGACCCTCAAGAGCGGCTTCTTTCTGTGCCTTCTTCTTATTGCGCTCAATCTCCTCATCTTGCAGATGAGTTGTCTGACCACTAGCAGAAGCAAGTTTAGTCTTCTCTTTAAGCTCATTCTTCTCTTGACGAGACATCTTCTGCTCTGCACCCTCGCCTTTCTGTCGAGTTGCTTCAGCAATAGACCCAGCAGTACTTGCAAGAGCTGCACCACGAGACATATCAGCACTATGAACATTATCAATATCAGTCATATTAGAATGTGACTCAATGCTTCCCCCATTAACTATCACATTATCAGGAGCAGCTGTGACACCATCAATGCCATCTAGACCTGTATCACCCTTCTGACCGATAACGCCATCATCGCTAACACCCTTTGTCTGAGAAGGATTGTGTGTACCGTTAACGAAGCGGTTTACAGCACCTGCTGCTGCCATACCAGCGCCAGCAGAAACACCTTCGCGCACAACATCGCCGAGAGAACGACTATTAAGATTGTTACGAGCCGAATCAGAATTAAAGAACCTATCAACCCAACCAGCCATTGCTTCGTCCATAGACTTAACAAGCGTCTTTCTCAGCTTAACAGCCTTAATCGTAATAACAATATTCACAATAGACATAATGAACGCAACAATAGGTAGAGCCATACCTGTAACCGCAGCGGTAACACCGTTATAATCAGCGGGCATACCTGGAATAATAGCCGCTGAAACATTACCATTATTAAAACCTGTGAGCAAAGGCGTCAAAAAAATCTGCTGTAACGCAATAAACAGTTCCACAACCAGATTATACACAATAAGCGTACCATAAATCTGTACAATCATTGACACTGTAATACCAACAATCTTAGATATTGCTCGAACAGAACCAACAGCAGCAAATGGAATTGAAGTAACCATCTTGATACCACGCTTGACAGAGCCACCAATAAGACCGAACGCATAAACAGTACCAACAACCGCAATAAAACTAAGAATAGATACCATATTCAACCAATACACAATGCCCATCACGCCACCACCGACAAGAGAGACAGAATGGTGTGTATCGAGAACATAATCTGAAGCAAGCTTAGTTGAAGAATAATTAGTAACCGTATCATCAGCAAACTTAGTGGTCAAATAGTTATACATAGAAATAGTTGACAAACCACCAGTACCGCTGCTTGTAGTAGTACCAAAAGATTTTGCTCGAGGACCCATCACATGCTCATTAACAGAATCCATAGCCTTCTCAAACTTACGATAAGCAGTTCCTGGGGCATATTTACTAATCTTGCCATGGCCTGTGTAAACAATACTACCGCCAGACATAGACACAGAGAATGTAGATGGTGTTCCATCACTCATAAAACTTGTATTCTTATTATCCAATTTAGATGCATCAGCATTTGGTGACAAAATATTATTAACTGCAGCATATTTATCTTTATTGCCTGTTACCTTCAAACCCTCAGCCATCTTACCGCCACTAATGGTCTTCATGTATGTCTCATACGCGCCAGCAGTGTAGCGAGTAGAATTAGCGAAACGATTCAATAAGTCAAAGACCTCAAGAATCTTTCCTAACTGTCCATTACCAGAATAACGAGAACTCATAAGATTATCTGTCAAATTACTTGCATCAGTGTCGTCACCATCAACAAGACTACCAGAAGCAGTGTTAATCTTCAAAGCAAATGTCTGAGGTGCAGTAGTACCACCCATATCAACAGTACCTGAGCCAGAACCAGAGCCATTGCCATTTACCTTAATAGTCGTTCCCTCAGGCAATGCTAAATTATTCTTTTCTGCCCATGCTGCGAAATCAACAAACGTTGCAGCTACAGCTTTATTTGCCATTGGTGCAGAAGCAGAAAAAGAATCAGCAGCATTATTCAAAGCAGCAGTATATGTCATGCCGAGAAATGGAAGACCTGCTGCAATAAATAACAAACGAATAACGAATTTCTTGAAATGAGAACCCATATTATTCGACTTACGCCAGAACAAAATGCTCATGCCAATGCCAACAGCTAAAATAAGTGTTGCAACATAAAGACCCATACCTGCGAACACATTATAAAGGTCAGTAACAAAACCCTTAACACCAGCTAACGCGGGAGCTGTCTCGCCACCACCAATAGCTTCGCTTACCATCCAGTTGAATGGATTTAATGTCTGCATAACATTAATAGTAAAGCTAAAAGCAACCTGTGGCACAAGAGCACCAACATATACTGACATGCTCAAATAACCTAAGAACATGCGACCAATAGCCATAAAATCAAACTGATTAGATGAGACTGTATCAAGACCAAGAGCCTGAAGTGCATGTCCATACTGAAGGTATGCTGCTACCGCCTGATTGTTAGGTGGTACCGTGTAACTCCTTGACTGAGTACCCATAGTAGTTTGTGCGATGTTGTTAGTAAAATCCCAAAATGGATAGTCTTTGTCAACATAACCCATAAAAGCACCGACATTAGCCATCTGCTCTGGCTTGCTAAGCATAGCATTTATCTCAGAGCCTTGGTCAGGAGTCTTCTGAAAATTATAATTCTCACCCATGAAATCAAAAGAACTATCATAGAATGAACCAGCAACCGACGCTGTTTTATAAAATGAAGCATCATTATCATCGCCAGCAAAAGCAAATCTTGCTGCGCCTAAAATAATAGAAGCAGCAATAGCAAGCGTTACAATAACACTCACAATCTTACCTGCTGTTGACATAATAGACTTTCGTAACAATCTAAACATTTACTCCACCGCCCTTCGTTTACGTCGCTTTACCTCTGTTGGGAATAACTGTAACTCTCTCTCAAAAACAACATTATCAAATCCTCGTCTCAGATATGTTTGCCTTGGACTTTTAACATATAATGCCGTCTTTAGGTCAGACGGAAGTGCAAGACCAAGTAATTTCTCGTACTCTTCTACGGCATTTGGTGACATAGAGCCAAGAATAGTATAATCTGCCTTATCAAAATTGTTGAAGCTTTTATCTCCCAATAGTTTATCAATATCGTTATAGATATACACGACCCTACCGCCGTGGAAGAAAAGATGCGCTAACTGGTCATTGACATAATCTCTAATACCTTCGTCAATTCTTTCGGCACCGTGGAAAATCACCACATCGCCGTCATGCAGATTGCCGACAGCAAAGCCGATGACGTTGACAAGCTGTGCCATTGCAACGCCTTTGCCACGACGCATAAGGTCTGAGAAGTTATAAATAACTCGCTTGCCATCACGGACACCATCAACTTTATCACTGGTAACCACATTGAAAAGGTCACCGTTGGCTGAAAGTAAGTTCTTAAATGTTGCCCTTAATACTGACAAAGCGTGCAACTTCTCATCATCGCGCACGGCATTATTAGCCATAGCAGTATAAGCAACGTCTAAGTAGGAAGTAAACACATCAAGCTTTGGAACCTCATTATGGGGAACGCCAACAACACGAAGTTGGTCACGATGTGCCTTTGCGTTCTCACGCCACATATTTTGCTCTACATAAAACTCAGTTGCAATAGACTCCAATGACGAGCGAATGATAGCACGGTCATGCTCGTTTGTCTCATAAGCCTGCTCAGCCATAAGAACCAATTTTTGCAACTGCGATGCAAAAATAGACAGCTCGTCTTTAACATCGCCGAACATTTCAAACATGTTCATGTCGCCCTTGTTCATATCAATAGTATAAGTTAAAGACCTAAAATCAGGACCGAGTTGCTTCATATCTGCCTCATTAAGAATAATATGAACAACCTTATGGTTATCAAGAAGAGCAGACTGTGCAATCTTAGAACCCCACATGTCGCACGCAGCAATTCTCGTCTCTCTTTTCTCAACCTGGTCTGAACCAATCACGACATGATGGTCAAACTTATCAGCATCAAAAAGCACAGCCGAGGTATTAACATCGCCCGACATACGACCAACGAACTCACCAGCAGCATCTTCCATACCTTGAGTCACCAAGGAGTAAGAGCCTGCATACTCAATTGACGTATAATAGAAACCTTGTCCGCGTTTCTTCTGATTCTTTGCAAAAAGATTAGAAATCTCTTGACGTTGCTCACCAATATAAGGAGCAGCTCTTAATGTCGAAAAATTGTCCAAATAAATACGGCCAATTTTATCAACAGCAGCATCCAATTTCTCAAGAGTTGGAGCTTTAACCAGAATCCTATTCTGAACATTAAGATAAGACGCACCATTATTAAGTTCCTGAGCAATAACAGCTAAGTCACCCAAACTTTTCTCAGCAGTCTGACGAGTAGTGTTCGTACCTGTCTGCAGCTGAGCATTTGCATCCATCTCAGAGGCATGCTCTGCCTTAGTCTGATGCTCAGAAATCCAATTGTCAGTCATGCGGCTAACTTGCTCAAAGTTAATTGCCGAAACACCTTGCGGCAAATCATAAGGAATACGATTTACACCCCAAAATGCTGCAAAACCATCCACAGCACCATCAGTATGAAAGAAACTCATAATAGTTGCGTAACTATTATCAATCTTAAAATAGTCACTATAAAACACATACTTCTCACGAGGCTTAATGTCCATAAGGAGAGGTACCTGAGAGATATGCTTAATCTTCTCTGGTTTTGCCTCAGCATCTTTCTTTTTACCGAAAACCATATACTCCTACTCCTTTCCCTTAAAAATCGATTTAAGAACGCCAATAATATCGTCGTAGTTCAGTCGAGCACAACGCTTAAACACCATGCCCGAACCTTCTACTTCAGATTGTAACACATTCTTCGCAACTTGTAAAGACTCATCGCCCTTAGCTTTCAAAATTAAATACTGATGAATTGACTTATAACGAGAACCAACATCATCACGAAGAATCCTAAATGAGGTATCAGCCATTGCAAGCAAGTCTGGGTCATCATTATCGAGTGCGCGATAACGTTTTTCCATAGCTGAAAGCTGACGATAGACCTTTTGTGGCTCCTTAACCGTAATATAAATATGCTCACAATCTGTTCTATTCTTACGGTAAAAAGTATCGCAACGGTCAATGATAGCGTCTCGGTCCTGCTCGAACAAAAGCACCGATGCAGAACCACTCACGCGATACATGGTGCCGATATCACCATCAAGAAACTCAATATTGCCATCGTCATCAACTGACTTAATACCGACAAAATTAAGGAAATCAACATAATCTGAGTTCTTGCGAGTCATAATAGTACGCATACTCTTTGGTAAATAATTCAGCATGGTAATTACCAGCGACATTTGTGGTACATCAGTATCATCTTTCTTCAAAAGCATTACTGCAAGTAATACATAGAAGATACTGAAGACAATAATACCACCAATGCCGCTTGCCTTAACAAAGGTCTGACTAATAATCAAGAACCATACCAGCAAGGCACCGAGATAAGACAAAAGTGACGCGACAGTAACAGGCTTACCAAACGAACCATCTTTGGTCGTGAGAGGAATTCGCGCCTGAAGAACACTTTTGTCCAAAGTGTCAGGAATTTTGTACGAAGCTTTAGCCATAGGTTATAACCTCATTTCAACAATCTTATAGAAAAACAGAGTAAGCAATTTTCATCACTTACTCTGCAAGTATAACACAGCTCAACAGTTATGTCAAGTGTTATTTAATAATTTCTACAAAAAATTTCTAGCTAGTTAAAATGAGGAATGATTCCCATTCGACCA
This sequence comes from Campylobacter concisus, assembly GCA_018375265.1. Lineage (GTDB taxonomy): Bacteria > Campylobacterota > Campylobacteria > Campylobacterales > Campylobacteraceae > Campylobacter_A > Campylobacter_A concisus_AB. The sequence goes on from JAHADO010000001.1 coordinate 30,539, forward strand.
CTCTCGTTCTTGCCATAAGAAACCTCAACATCAAAAGTATTACCTTTCTTAGAAATAGCACCCTCGATAAAGACAGTCTCACCAGACTCAAGTGCTTTCTTCTCAGCAGCAGTAAACTCATGCTCACACCACTTTACAGGAACCTCATTGGTCGAAGCAAAACCAGTACGCTCAAAGCCTACATACTTACGACCATTATACTCCTGCTCAGAAAGCTGACCTACGATACCATAGGTGGTGCCTTTCTTAGAAATAAGACCATTAATGGTAATCTCCTCGCCAGCGCAAAGCTTCTCGCACTCCTCGTCAGAGAAACGATGTCCGCCCCACTCACGAGTAAACTTCACAGGACGACCGTTCCAGACGCCCTCAAACTTCTCTTTCTCAACAAAATCAGCCATAATTCCTTTATCCTTTCTTAGCTTAGAGCCGTTGGCTTTCATTGTTTCAATATCATCTTTAATAAGGTCCTTGACTTTTGCAAGCTCTGTGTCTGCATCAGCTTTGCCCGATGCAATATCACGCATGACCTTCATTAAATTCTCGGTAATACCCAAGTCTCCAATATGAGTATCTGGCAAAAGACCATAACTCATATCTCCATATTGGGTCATATCAATCT
>JAHADO010000195.1 GCA_018375265.1 Campylobacter concisus
TATTGCAAACGATAGGAGCCACGAAATTCACGGTTGATTTTTCAAGCGGAAGCGCAACTACGATGATGTTGTAAATTCTAAGTTGCGAACTCTCTTTAATGTCCATAAGCTCTTCATAGTAGCTTGGGATGTCAAATTCATAACTTCTTAACGCGAAAGGATTTATCATTGTAAAAGATGTTTCGTCATCTTTGCTCGCTAGCTTAACAAAAAATTTATCGAGCTCAATAAGTTCCATCGTCTTGATATGCTCGAAGCCTAAAATAGGGCTTTTAACACTAAAAATCATACTAACTCCTGTTTTGTAAAATTGCCTTATTTTAGCATAGTTTTAAAAAATTTATACAAAAATAATGCCAAAAAATGTAAAATAAGCGAATTTAAAATTTTTAAGGAAAAGCATGAAAAAATTTTCTAAATTTCTAGCAGTCGTAGCTCTTTTAGGGCTTTTTAGTGGTTGTGCTGAAAAATACACCGAACTTTACAATCTAACTCCAGATGAGTGGTACGCTCAGGTCATCGCTGACATAAAAGATGGCGATCTGGAGTCAGCTGATAAACACTATGTTTCAATGGCTAGCGAGCACGTTGCAAGCCCACTTTTAGAGCAAATTTTACTCATCCTTGCTCAAGCTCACGCAAATGACGAAGAGTATCTTATGGCAAATCACTATCTTGATGAATACATCAAAAGATACGGCGATAACGGCCCAAAAACAGAATTTGCCCAGTACCTAAAAATAAAAGCAAATTTTGACTCATTTACCCAGCCAAACCGCAACCAAAAGCTAATGGAAGATAGCGTAACTGAGATCGAAAAATTTCTTTATATGTATCCAAATACCGAGTATAAACCGCTTATCGAGACCATGCTTATCAAATTTAAGCTCGCTCTTTACTTCTTAGATATGCAAATAGCAGATCTTTACAAGAGAACTGGCCGTGATGTTTCGGCTAAAATTTACGAGCAAAAGCTAGAAGAGTCACCGTTTAAAAACTCAGACCTTATCAAACCTGACGTGGCATGGTATAGAAAACTGTTTGAATAGGAGAAATTTTGCAAATAAACGAAAACAAAGGCTTCCCAACTGAGATCCCTATCATAGTTGAGGACGAGCTATTTTTATATCCATTTATGATAACGCCGCTTTTTTTAAGCGACGAAGAAAATTTAAAAGCGCTTGAGCTTGCCATACAAGGAGAAACGCCGATCCTTGTCGTGCCAACAAAGCCCCAGCAAGACGGCGCTAGAGACTTTGACGGCATATATGACGCAGGCGTTATCGGCACGATAATGCGCCGTGTGCCTCTACCTGACGGACGCGTAAAAGTGCTATTTCAGGGTATCGACAAAGGTAAAATTTTAAAACAATCAGGTATAAATCCGCTCCGAGGCATCGTCGATATGCTCCACGTAAAGCGCCCATCACAGGTCAAAACTGACGCTCTCATCGTAGTTTTAAGAGAAAAAGTAAGAGAGCTTTCGCAGTTTAGCCACTTTTTCCCACCTGATCTTTTAAAAACGATCGAAGAGAGCGCTGAAGCGATCAGAGTTTGCGACCTAGTTTCAAGCGCACTTCGTCTAAAAAAACAGATCGCTTATAGCTTTTTTGTCGAAGAAAATTTAGAACAGCGCCTGCTAAAGCTCATCGACTACGTCATCGAAGAGATCGAAGCAAACAAGCTACAAAAAGAGATCAAAAACAAGGTTCATTCAAAGATAGACAAGACAAACAAAGAGTACTTTTTAAAAGAGCAGCTAAAGCAAATTCAAGCTGAGCTTGGAGCGGACACGAGCCGTGAAGAGGAGCTTGAAGAGTACCGCAAAAAGCTTGATGCGAAGAAGAAATTTATGGCTGAGGACGCCTACAAAGAGATCAAAAAACAAATAGACAAGCTCTCTCGCATGCACCCAGACTCAGCTGACGCAAACACCTTGCAAAGCTACCTTGACTGGGTACTTGAAATTCCATTTGAGAATGTAGCCAAGAAAAAGTCATCTATCACCGAGGTGAGCAAGCACCTAAATGCCGACCACTACAGCTTAGAGAAGCCAAAAGAGCGCATAGAGGAGTATTTTGCCTTGCGCGAGCTTTTGGAGCTTAGAGGTATTGGCGAAAAGGTAAATAACGGCGCTATTTTATGCTTTGCAGGCCCTCCAGGTGTAGGTAAAACAAGTCTTGCAAACTCGATCGCAAAGGCGCTAAAGCGTGAGCTAGTCAGGATCGCTCTTGGCGGACTTGAGGATGTAAACGAGCTAAGAGGTCACCGCCGCACCTATATAGGCGCTATGCCAGGCCGCATCGTGCAAGGGCTCATAGAAGCCAAGCAGATGAACCCAGTGGTTGTTTTAGACGAGATCGACAAGGTTGGCAGAAGCTATAGAGGCGATCCGACCGCTGTTTTACTTGAAATTTTAGACCCAGAGCAAAATAATAAATTTAGAGACTACTACCTAAATTTCAACATCGATCTTAGCAAAATCATCTTCATCGCCACAGCAAACGACGTGAGCATGATACCAGCTGCACTTCGCGACAGGATGGAGTTTATCGAGCTTAGCTCATACACCCCACAGGAGAAATTTGAGATCGCTAAAAAATATCTCTTACCTCAAGAGCTTAAAAAGCACGGGCTAAAACCAAGCGATGTGAGCATCAGCAAAGAGGCACTTGAACTAATAATTAGCGACTACACAAGAGAGAGTGGTGTGCGAAATTTACGCCGCAGGATCGCTGACATACTAAGAAAAGTCGCCAAAAATATCCTCATCAAAAAGAATGAAGGCAAGATTAGCGTCACGGCTAAAAATTTAAAAGAGTTTTTAGAGAAAAAGGTCTATGAGATCGAGCCAGCGGATAAAAAAGATCAGATCGGCTTGGTAAATGGCCTCGCATGGACTAGTGTCGGTGGCGACGTGCTAAGGATCGAGGCTATCAGGATCCAAGGCAAAGGCAATATGCAGATCACCGGTCAGCTTGGCGACGTGATGAAAGAGAGCGCTCAGATCGCATTTAGCGTCGTAAAAGTGCTGATAGATAACAAAAAGCTAAAAGTACCGATGGCTATCGTGCCAAAATTTGACGATGACAAGCACAAGCTCGAAGCCAGCGACGTTTATAGACGCTACGATCTTCACTTGCATGTGCCAGAGGGCGCGGTGCCAAAAGACGGCCCAAGCGCTGGTATCACGATGACAACTGCGATCGCATCGATACTAACTGACACAAAAGTCAAACACGATGTGGCGATGACTGGCGAGATCACGCTAAGTGGCAGGGTGCTACCTATCGGCGGACTAAAAGAGAAGCTTATCGCCGCTCACAAAGCTGGCATCAAAACAGCGCTCATACCTCGTAAAAACTATGATCGCGATCTTATCGATATACCAGCTGAAGTAAAGGGCGACATGAAGATCATCGCCGTAGATACTATCGATGATGTCTTAAAAAACGCTCTTGTAGCTAAAAAATAATCAAATTTCCTGGCCTCATTTGCTCTTGCTTGGGGCTAGGAAAATTTATAAATTTTGACGATCCTAAAATCCAAAAAACGCCATATGGCACATATAAGTAGTTAATAATTTAAATAACATAACACATGCGACACACTAAAAAACAAATTTTAATATTTATGAGCGAGCATATCTAAAATTTATCAGAGCTTTTGAAACGCATGCGGCACGAT
>JAHADO010000196.1 GCA_018375265.1 Campylobacter concisus
AGCATCATAAGGCCTAAAAATGCCGCAAGTATCAGCATCTTATCAGCTAGCGGGTCGAGGATAGCGCCAAGCTTGGTCTTTTGATCCCAGCTTCTAGCGATATATCCGTCAAAAAAGTCAGTCACCGAGGCGATCACAAAGATGAGGGCTGCAAAGTAGTTTATCCAGCTTATATGAATTTGCGCAAAAATTTCTGGCGCATTTACGAGCATAAAAAACATAAGCGGAGCTAGCAGTATCCTAAAAAATGCCAGTGAATTTGGTAAATTTAAGCTCACAAATATGCCTTTATGCCTAGAAATTTCACTCTCATTTAAAAGTCGTACCACCATCTATTATAAATGTATGTCCAGTCACCCAGCTAGCCTTAGATGAGCATAAAAATAGACATGCTCCAGCTAGATCAGCAGGCTGTCCCATGCGGTTTAGTGGGCTAAGCTTTGCCGTCATATCGCGCACCTCTTCGTAGTTTGTAAAGGCTCTTAGTGCGTCTGTCTCGATAGGGCCGCCGCTTACGACATTGACGCGGATGTTTTTCTCGCCAAGCTCGGTCGCAGCGTATCTTGCCATCGCCTCAACAGCTGCTTTTGCTGTGCCGTGGCCTGCGTAGTTTTCTATATAGACTAAATTTCCAGTTGAGCTTAGGCTAATGATACTGCCGCCGCCCACTTTTTCCATGCGTTTTGCAGCCTCTTGTGCGCCCACGACAAAGGCATTTACGGTTGCTGTGAAGATATTGTTTATACCTCTTGGTTTTAGCTTCATAAATTTAGTGTATCCACCAGCCACTGCGCGACCTGAGATGATAGCGTTTGAGATGAAAAAATCAACCCTGTCAAAGTCCTCATCTATCTTTAAAAATAGCTCCTTATAAGTCTCTGGCTCAAGGATATTTAGCGCGTAGGCTCTAGCTTTTATCTTGTAGGTAGCCTCAAGCTCTTTTGCCTGCTCTTTGGCAAGCTCCTCGTTTGAGTTATAAGTAAAAGCTATATTTACACCAGCTTTTGCAAATTCTTCCACTATGGCTCTGCCGATGCCTCTAGTGCCACCGCTGATGACTAGCGTTTTACCTTTAAATTCGTTTAGTGTGTCCTTCATTAAAATCCCTTTATTTCGTAATTTTTAATAACTTCTTCTATCTTTTTGAAATTTTCTTTGCTTGGTTTGCAAAGTGGCAAGCGGTACTCCAAAGTGTCGATCAGCCCAGCTAGATACATCGCCGCTTTGATCGGTATCGGGTTGCTTTCGCAAAAGAGCGTTTTGTTTATCGTATAGAGGTTGTCATTTATCAGTTTTGCTTTTTTATACTCTTCATTCATCGCAAGGTGTGTGAGCTGTGAAATTTGATCTGGCAAGAGGTTTGCAGTGACTGAGATGACGCCCTTGCCACCGTATGATAGGATAGGGTAGTTTATCGCATCTTCGCCGCTAATGACTACTAAATCAGGCTCGTGAGCTAGCAGATCGACGCATCTATCGATGCTACCTGTTGCCTCTTTGATGCCAAAAATATTTTTACAATCTTTAAAAAGTCTAAAAACGGTCGCTGGCAAGATATCTACGCCAACTCTGCCTGGGACGTTGTAAAGAAGCACTGGAATTTCTATGCTGTTTGCGATAGCCTTGTAGTGCTCGTAAAGCCCTTCTTGCGTTGGTTTGTTGTAGTAAGGAGCGACTGATAGGATGCCGTGAGCGCCGTGAGCTTGAGCAAATTTAGCGATATCGATGGCCTCGTGAGTAGCGTTGCTGCCAGCTCCAGCTAGCACCTTGACATTTGTGCCTTTACATGCATCTACTGCGATCTCGATGCAAATTCTATGCTCATCATGCGTTAGAGTCGCGCTCTCACCAGTTGTTCCAACTGGCACAACGACATCTATGCCGTTTTTTATCTGTCTTTTTATCAGTTTTTCAAAACTGACTTCGTCTATTTTTTGATTTTTAAATGGCGTAACTAGTGCTGTCATCGCACCTTGAAGCGAATTTTTCACGTCTATTCCTTTTTTAAGATTATTGTCGTACTAGTTTTTTCATTGAAATATCTGTTTGCTATCTCTTTTAAAAGCTTGGCATCTATCTTATCTATATTTTTTTCAAGCTCGTAAAGTGGCTTTATGTCGCCTCTTGCAAGGTATGAGCCGTATAAATTTGCAACCTTGCTTGCGCTCTCAAATGAGTAGATAAAATCAGTTTTTATCAAATTTTTAACTCTTAAAACGTCCTCTTTGTCGATCGGCTTTCTCTTTAGATCATCTATGATCTTTAAAATTTCGGCTTCAACCACGCTAGCCTCGACGTCTGGGTTGCAAACTGCTAAAAATATAAATAAATTTTCATCAACGCAGCTCATATTGTAAGCGTAAATTTGATTTACAAGCATGAGCTCATCGACTAGGCGTTGCTGTAAAACTGAGCTTTTACCAGTGGCTAAATATTCACTTATCGCATTTAGCCCTACTTGATCAGCATGCCTAAAGTCTGGGATCTTATAAGCGATAGCTAGCATTTGCGTTTGGCTATCTTTGTAGATGATAGCTCTTCTTGCGCCATCTTGTTCAGGCTCTTTGCAGTGTAGTTTTGGGATAGCTCTTTTGTTTTTTACGCCGCTAAAGTTTTTCTTGGCTAACTTAAATGCCTCGTCTTTGCCGATGTCGCCACTTATCATCAAAATGGCGTTTTTTGGCTGATAATATGTAGCGTGAAATTCTTTTATATCAGCGATCTTCCAGTTTTCGATATCTTTTATGAAGCCTATTGGCGTCCAGTGGTATGGATGGTAGATAAATGCGTGGTTGTAGAGCCTAAAGTAGAGGTATCCCATAGGGTTGTTGTCTGTTCGCCACCTGCGCTCTTCGTGCACCACCTCGCGCTCTGGCTGAAATTCTTTATCTTTTAGGCTTAAATTTTTCATAAGCTCGGCAAAAAGACCAAGCGTTTTGTCTAAATTTTCATTTGAGGCTTTTATAAAGTAGTGAGTGTAGTCAAAGCCCGTACTTGCGTTATTTACGCCGCCAAAGCCCTTTACGATCTCATCAAACTCCCCAGCGCGTAAATTTTTGGTTGATTTGAAATTTAGATGCTCTAGCATGTGAGCGATGCCACTTTTGCCCATCACTTCGTTTCTGGAGCCAACTTTATAAAAGACATCAACACTTATCACTTTTGATTCATGATTTACTGGCACGTGATAAATTTCAAGTCCATTTTCTAGTTTAAATTTATTAAATTTTATCAATCTCTTGCCCTCTATTTTTTAACATTTGCGCCGACTGCTTCGCTGATAGAGGCAAAGCCATCTCTTTTTAAAAGCTCTAAAATTTCTAAATTTATATCTCTTGCGATCATCGGTCCTTTAAAGATAAAGCTTGTAAAAATTTGGACCAAATTTGCTCCCATTTTTATGCGCTCATAGGCCTCTGCACCGCTATCTATGCCGCCACACGCGATAAGCGTCGTCTTGCCATAAAGCTCGTCTGCCACGGCTTTAAAGATATCTTTTGACTTTTTGGCGATCACCTTGCCGCTTAGTCCGCCAAAATCCTTTAAATTTGACGAGTGAGAGAGCGAATAATCAACGCTTGTATTTGAAACAAGCACGCCACTAGCGCCGTTTTCTACTGCGCAGCTACAAAG
>JAHADO010000197.1 GCA_018375265.1 Campylobacter concisus
TTAGCGCCAAAGATCAAACTAAACCAAACGCTAAGAAGCTGGCTTCCTATCCTTCAAAGCGGCCTTGATGAGCTAAAAGAGACGCTTGAGCCTTTTATAAAAGAAAACCCATTTGCTACGATCGAGCATAAAAATTTAGAAAAAAGCGAAAAAAAGCGAAATTTTTTCGAGCAGGTTAGCAAAAACTCGGTTAGCGAGAGCATCGAGGCTTTAAGCATCTATAAAGAAAGCCTCTATGAAAAGCTCGTTAGCCAGATAAATCCACCACTTTTCCCCACGCAAAAGTCCCAAGATATAGCATATAAGATCATTGAGTGTTTAGATGATGAGGGGTATTTTTCTTATGATGATGAAATTTTTGTTGGTTTTAATGAGAATGAGGTGGAGCGGATTAGGGCTAGATTTGCCTACCTTGAGCCATGTGGTGTGGGCGCAAAGGATGTGAAAGAGTGCTTTTTGTTTCAGCTAAGCGAGGCAGAGGCTAGTGAAGAGATCGTAGAGTGCGCGAAAAAGATCATCTTAAATTTTGAAAATATAGAAAAACTTAGAAAACTTAAATTCTATGACGACGCGCTAAAGATCATAAAGAAATTTAAAAATCCCCCAGCCATTGAGTATCTTGAAGATGAAAAAGAGGCGGTGCCTGACATCTTCGTGCTAAGCACAAGTAGTGGCATAAGCGTGCAGATAAATGACGATTATTATCCTGAAATTTCTATCGACACCGAGGGACTAGACGAGAAAGAGGCCTTTGTCAGCTCACGCATAAAAGAGGCAAGCGAGCTCATAGACGCCCTTGAGATGAGAAAGGCGACACTTTATAAGATAGGGCTCATGATAGTTGAGTATCAGTATGACTACTTTTTGGGTGGTGACATAAAGCCTATGAAGCTAAAAGACCTAGCAGACGAGCTGGGGCGCAACCCTTCAACCATCTCAAGAGCCATCGCAAACAAATATCTAAGCTCTCCAAGAGGCACGGTCGCACTTAAAAATTTCTTTGCAACTGGCTTTGACGAAGAGACTTCAAACGCCGCGATAAAGGAATTTTTGCTAGAGCTTATCAAAAATGAAGATCATAAAAAGCCTCTTTCTGATCTAAAAATCCAAGAGCTAATTCAAGCTAAATTTAACATCCAAATCGTTCGCCGAACTATCACCAAATACCGCAAAATTCTAAACATCGGCAGCTCAAGCCAGCGAAAAAGAATTTACCAGATAAACGGCTAGCTACCACTCATTTATGGCAAAAAGTGTGGCTTTATGCATCTGCGTAAAAAGCTCACTGCTAAGCTCATCGTACTCTTTGTCACGCTTTTTACGCTTCGCCCAGCCTGCTGCGTCGTCGTTCCATGAGCCCATACCACCAAAGACATCAGCTGCACTTGCCGCATTAAAAAGAGCCAAATTTAGCTTTGGCATAAGTGGAGCGTTTAGGATATTTTGCTCTATCTTTTCTGGCTCGTTTAGCGCTTTTAGCCCTTCCCTAAAGCAATCGCCAAAATTCTCACACTCTATCTCATCAGCAAATTTAGAGATCCTTGTTAGGATATCTTTAAACTCCAAAGTGTTATCACTAAATTTTTGAATCTCTGGCATGCCATTTAGACTAAATTCTTTATAGACTATATCCCAGCCCTTTTTGTCTTCTTCAAAGCTCCAGTGAGGCACGAGATAGCTCATTTTATCTTTATAAATGCAAAGAATAGACTTGTAGCTTACGTTTGAAAAGCCTTGCAGCGAGCGCTCCTCTGAAGAGACCGTCAAATTTGTGGCGTATCTCACGTCGCTTAGCCCAAGCTTTAAGGCGTGCTTAAACCACTCATTTATGCTAGCTTGCTCTCTTTTTTCTGGCTCATCACCTAAGACATAGTCAAAAACTAGGCTTTTTATATATTTTTCGCTTTTGTAGTTTAGCTCTAAATTTGACCTTAGAGCTTGTTTTATTGAGGCTACGATAATGCAAGAGTTAAAAACTTCACCATTCATTTTTGCTCCTTTTTTGAGATATTTTATTAAAAGAAGTATAAATATCTTTTTAAGAATTGCAAGCGAAAACTTCAGCTTTTTATAGTAAAATAGCCAAAAATTTCAAAGAGGCAAAATGGATTTTAATGAGATTGATAAGCTGATAAATACGCTTAAGAAAAACTTGGAAGTTATCGAAAATAACGGCGTTGTCGAGCCTGAGACAAAGATCGATGCGCTTACTTTTAATAAAAATGTCGAAGAGATCAAAAAAAGACTTTACAGCACAACAGACGAGGGCAGTTTTTTTAAAAATGTCTTTAATACTGAAGATTACTACGAAAACATTAGCTCATATTTAGAGCAGACAAACAAAAGTTTATATTACAAGATAGAAAAGGCTGGCGTAAGCCTAAAGACTAATCAAAATTTACAAGAGAGCCTGACAAACATCTCAAACATCATGCAAATTTTAGTCGCTGAGTATCAGATACAAAATAAAAAAAAGAAAAAGAGTATCTTCTCAAGAAGTGGCGACACAGCGATGATAAGAGGGCTACTTGCTGAGCTAATGGAACTACAAAATAGGATGAATAAAATTTTACATCTCGACTCTCAAATCGTCTCAAACGTCGTTTTGGAAAATTTTAAAACTATCTATACATTTTTTTATAACTGCATAAGGGTTGCCAAACAAAGGGGTGACGAGCTACTTTTGGTTGAGATCGCAGGCATCACAGATAGGATCATCGAGATGATAAGACCTGTGCTTTCAGGCAAGAGCCTAAAGACAAACGAGCTTATCTATCACTACCTCATTTACGAGCTACGAGAGCTAAAAGCCTACGCCATAGGCGAGGATCTAGCTTAAAATTTTATCCATTATCTCTTTTGCTCCGTTTGGCAAAAGGATATCTTTTAGAGCTTTGCTACTTTTGCTTAGATCAAAGCTCTCGATCATTTTTATGACTTCATCTTTGTCTAAATTTTCGCCATTTTGCAGGCAAATTTCAGCTATGCCTTTATCTTTTAGAAATTTCGCGTTATAAAATTGGTGGTTGCCAGCAGCATAAGGAAATGGCACAAAGATAGAGGGCAGGGCATTTGCGCAAAGCTCCCAAAGCGAGCTAGCTCCAGCTCTTGATATGGCAAGATCAGCCTCGCTCATCTTCTTTTCTATCTCTTTGCTAAAGTCAAAAATTTCTAAATTTGCCTCGCTAAATCCAAGCTCATCATATCTTTTTTTAAGCTCATTAATAGCGTTTTTGCCGCATTGATGAATGATCTTTATCCCTTTTTCTTTAAGATATGGGGCTAAATTTATAGCCAGTTCATTTATCGCTTTTGCACCTTGTGAGCCACCTAAAAATAGTATAGTTTTTAGCTGATCTCTTGTTCTTTGGCTTTCAAAAAATTTATTTGCCACTGGGTAAGGGCAGGGCGAAAGCTCATCATAAGAGCTAAAAAAGCCCTTTGCATACGGCTTTAAAATTTTATTTAGCTTGCCAGTTACGGCATTTTGCTCATGGATGAAAAGTGGCGTTTTTGAGATGATGGCTGCTATGGCTGCTGGGGCTGCTGAGTAGCCTCCCACGCTGATGACTGCTTTTACGCCATTTTCTTTAAAAATTTGCCTGCATTTTAAAGCTAGG
>JAHADO010000198.1 GCA_018375265.1 Campylobacter concisus
CGCTCCCTTCCCCCTTAACAATCCCCTAACCCCGACAACGTTAGAAGTGGCATGCGATAGCGCTGACGCACTGCATGCAGTTTGCTTTTAAGAAATTTCTAGCAAATTTTAAAATTTCATGAATGAGTAATTTCGGCTTTAAAATTTGAGCTAAGCTGTAAGCGAAGCCAAATTTTAGTAGTCAATTCTTGCGAGTGAGTGGAATTTTAAAATTTGTGAAATAACTAGATTAAATTTGTAAATTTGCCCAGAATTTTAAAAATCTAGGCAAATTTCACTCAAATTTACTCTCTCACGACATGCAAGAACTGCATATGTTTGCGGTATTGCTCGATGACGTCGTTTATCAGCGTAGCTTCGCTCCAGCCAAGCACGTCGTAGTCCTGACCGCCCTCTTTTAGATAGACCTCAGCCCTGTAGTAAAGATCGTCGCCGTCAAGCTCTCTGGTGTAGTCTGGGCTCTGGCTCTTGGTGAGATAGACGCCATATCTAAAGTCCATCTCGTCGCCAAGTCCGACATTTAAATTTACAAAATTTTCGCCATTTGTGACCTTTGCTTCAAGGCCGTTTTTGGCAAATTCCTCTTTTAGCTCGTTAAAAGCTTTTAGCACGACTTCGTTTAAAAATTTCTTGCCATCTTTCTTGCCTGGCAGCGTAATGATCGCACTTAGGCGCTCTTGCCACGGCTTTGAAAGATCACTAATAGGCATGTTACTAAAGTTATTTGTCTCTTTTTTGGTTAGATCCACACGTAACGCCTTAAATAGCCCATAAATGGCGCCAAGTAGCACTATGGAAAATGGCAGTGCTGTCGTGATCGTAAGTGCTTGAAGCGAGCCAAGACCACCAGCTAGCATCAAAAATGCCGCCACGACACCCACCGTAACGCCCCAAAAAACCTTTTGCCAAACTGGTGTATCGTCCTTGCCATTTGAGCAAAGCATATTCATCACGATCGCCGCAGAGTCGGCGGAAGTTACGAAAAATATGACGATCATAAAGACTGCGATTACGCTTAGCACGCCTGAGAAACTAAATTTCTCCAAAAACATAAAAAGTGCTGAGGCTGAGTCTGAATTTACCGTGGTCGCTAGCTCGCTAAAGCCGCCTTGCACAAGCGCAATCGCCGAGTTACCAAAAAAGCTCATCCAAGCAAAGGTAAAGCCAGTTGGCACGAGAAGCACGCCTATAACAAATTCTCTTATCGTTCTGCCTTTTGAAATTTTAGCGATGAATAGCCCCACAAACGGCGACCAAGATAGCCACCAAGCCCAGTATAGCAGCGTCCAGCCGCCAAGCCAACTCTCGTTTTGTCTCTCGTAGGCGTAGAGGTTAAAAGTGTTTGAGATGAGCGTAGAGACGTAGTCGCCGCTGTTTTGCACAAACGACTTTAAAAGCTGCGTCGTATCGCCCAAAAATAGTATCAAAAACATAAAACATATAGCTAGCGCGATGTTTGCGTTTGATAAAATTTTAATGCCCTTATCCACGCCGCTTGCCGCTGAGATAGTAGCTGCAAAACAAAGCACTATTAGAAGCGTGATATGCATGGTCGGCAGCCCAAAAACGTGTGTAAGGCCAGCATTTACCTGAAGTACGCCGTATCCCAGCGAGGTCGCCACGCCAAAAAGGGTCGCCACGACGGCAAATGTATCGATGGCGCTACCTATCTTGCCGTAAATTTTATCTCCGATGATCGGATAAAACGCCGATCTAAGCGTGAGCGGCAAGCCGTGTCTATACGAGAAAAAGGCAAGGATAAGCGCCACAATTGCATAAACCGACCATGCGCTCATGCCCCAGTGAAAAAATGTGATATTCAACGCAAGCTTTTGCGCTGCGATAGTTTGTGCGTCGCCAACTGGTGGGTTTAGATAGTGCATGAGCGGCTCGGCCACACCAAAAAACACTAGACCTATGCCCATGCCAGCGGCAAAAAGCATAGAAAACCACGAGATATTTTTGTGCTCTGGCTTTACGTGATCAGCTCCAAGCTTGATCTCGCCAAGCTTACTAAAGCCAAGAATGATGACGCTTAGCAGTATGACGGCAACGACTAGGATATAAAACCAGCCAAATTTGGCCGCGATGTAGTTTTGCATACCCTTAAAAAACTCATTTGAGAAATTTGGAAATATCGCTGCAAATGCCGCTATTAAAAATATGACAATAAGCGATGGGATAAATACTGAATTGTTAAATTTTGACCTTTGAAATTTAAACATCTTTCTCCTTTTTATAAATTTCAGTTTTGCCTTAAGATAACAAAAAAGAGTAAATAGGCCAAATTTTCTCTTTAAATTTTTATGAAATTTTAAGCTCTAGCCACCAAAAATAGCCACTTCGAAATTTATCTCAAGTCGCTTTTATCTCTCTTTGGTTTTGCAAGGGTTGTTAGCACTATGACGACAAAAGCGATGCCAAATGTGATATACAAAATGATCTTTGGCGAGTCATACTCTATCCTCGACCTTGCGACCTCTTCGCCGCTTACCTCCACTAGCTCGCCACGCTTTATCATATCGCTGATATCTGTTGCGCTATGCTCTTTAGACGCTCTTGTTAAAATTTCTATTACGCTAAGATCAGCCACCTCATAAACGCTATGTTTTATGCCATAAAATGGCTTTATCTTGCTAAAAAAATAGAGCTTATCGCCGTTTGCATAGACCGCGCCATACTCGCCATCTTTTACCAGCCCTATCTTACGCCAAGATGAGCTTGTGGCAAATTTATATAAAGAGACTGTTTGCGCCACTAAGTGCCTGCCGTGCTTTGAGCGCTGCCACTCTTCGCCTTGCTGTAAAAAATAGGCTGAAATTTCATCTACAAAAACGTCAGCATAGAGCCTTTTTAGCTCGCCTTTTAGCTGGTAGTCTGAAATTTTAGCCTGCTCATTTTTACTGCCATCCCAAAAGTAAATTCCATCTTTACTGGCAAAAAGAGGCCAAAACGAATGCACGTTATCCACGCTATAAATGGCGCTATAAGGCATATTTTGAGCGCTAAATTTATGCTCATTTGCAAACACCGCCCCACTTTTTGGCTCAAAAAGATATTCTATGTCATGCTTAGCATCGTAGCATATCCGGCGCGTCTCATCTGAATATCTTGTATCAAGCCTATAAAAGCCCATAAACAAGCTTTTGCCATCTGTGTAATATCCGCTAGCAGCGCCGCTTTCTGTCGTGATGTATCTTAGCTCGCTAGGATCTGCGTCAAGCTTTTCGCCCTTGTAGTAAAGCATAGCTCCGTCTCTTGCAAAACCAGCGTCAAAGATAGGCTCTAAATTTGTGCTTTCTACCCTTTTTGTCCTGTAAAAATAAGGGCTATCATCGTAGCTTTTTATAAAGGTGTGAGCAAGGTTTTTCATAATGGCGCCAAATTCGCTAAATCCTGGCTCTTTCTCGCTTCTAGTGGCACAATAATAGCTTATCTTGCCATCACTTAGATAGCCATTGCCAAGCACTTTTGTGCTGTTTGGATCAAGACCAGGCAAAATTTCTCTAGCGCAATAGACACTATTTTTATCAGATGCTACGTTTGAATAATCATACGCGTGTTTTAGCTTTAAGACCCTAAAACTAGCCTCATCAACGCCTTTT
>JAHADO010000199.1 GCA_018375265.1 Campylobacter concisus
GATGTGAAAATGGCTGAAAATTTTAATGAAAACGAGCAAGAATATTTAAAAATGATCTACTATAAAACAGCTGTTTTGATAGAAGCCACGGCTATTTGTGGGGCAAAGCTAGCTGGCAAAGATAGCGAGAAATTTGGCCTTTATGGCAAAAATTTAGGTCTTGCATTTCAGATCGTTGATGATATCTTAGACATAACTCAAGATGAAAAAACACTTGGCAAACCAGCGCTTAACGACTTTGTCGAGGGCAAAACGACACTTCCTTACATTTATCTTTATAAGAGCCTAGACGAGGCTGGCAGGGCAAAGCTTAGATCGCTTTGGGCAAAGAAGTTAAATGCGGATGAAATTTCATGGCTAAAAGAAAATTTCGATAAAACTAGCTCACTTAGCAAGGCTGTAAGCGAGGCAAAAAGGCTTGGTAATGGGGCGATAGAAGCGATAAAAGAGTATAAAAACGCCGAGCTTGAAGGGATCATAAAAAGCATGATAGATAGGGAATTTTGATGCACTATTTAGACATAAGTTTTACATATAAAAATACTGATATTTCGGTCAGAGAGAAGCTTGCATTTGATAGTGACGATAAAAAAGAGCAAATTTTAAAGCTGATAAACTCAAACAAAAACATAAAAGAGAGCATGGTGCTAAACACCTGCAACCGCGTCGAGATCATAGCTAGCGTAGAGGATGTAAAGGCCGCTACTGCCCACATAATCAGGTGTATGTCGATATTTTCAGGCGTTTTTGAAGATGAGCTTTATGAGAGAGCTGACATCTATGAAAACAGCGGTGCCGCTCACCACCTATTTGCCGTGGCAAGCTCGCTTGATAGCCTAGTCGTTGGCGAAACGCAGATCGTTGGCCAGCTAAAAAATGCCTTTAAATTTGCTTATGACAACAACTCATGTGGCGAAGATATCAGTAAGATCATCCACTACGCATGTAAGTGCGCTGCCAAGGTTAGAAACGAAACTCAAATTTCTAAAAACCCAATCTCAGTTTCAAGCGTCGCCGTAGCAAAAGCAAAAGAAATTTTTGGCACGCTTGAGGGCAAAACAGCCATCGTCGTGGGCGCTGGCGAGATGGGCGAGCTAGCAGCAAAGCACCTCATATCAAGTGGCGCAGAGGTGATCATTATAAACAGAAGCTCCGAGCGCGTCGAACAGCTAGTTGATAGCTTAGGAGATAGCGCGAGCTGGGATAGTATATTAAAACTAAAAGAATACGTAAATAACTACGATCTCATCTTCTCAAGCACTGCAGCCCCACACGCCATCATCACAGGCGAGATCATAGAGCCAAGAGAATTTCACAGATACTTTTTTGATATCGCCGTGCCAAGAGACATCGATCTTTTAAACACGGAGCTTATCAGTGTCTATACGGTCGATAGCTTAGAGGAGATCGTGCGTAAAAATTTAGCCCTAAGAGAGGAGCAGGCACAAAAGGCCTACTCGATCGTCGGTCAAGACACGAGCGAGTTTTTAAAGACTTTAAAAGAAGATATGAGCGTGCCTCTTATAAAATCAATCCGCAAGCAGGCTGAAATTTGCGCGAAAAATGAGCTAGAAAAGGCGATGAAAAAGGGCTATTTAAAACATAGCGATTATGATGAGGCACAAAAGCTCATTCATCAAGTCTTTAAAGCCTTTTTGCACCAGCCAACGATGAAGCTAAAAGGGCTTGCAGACGAGGAGAGAGCGAGCGAGCTTTCAAACGGAGTTAAATTTTTATTTGACATAAAAGATGAACAAAATTTTCAAGCAGGAGATATAGATGAAATTTAGTAAATTTTACGCCCCAACGACCAAAGAAGCGCCAAAAGATGCATCTTTACCAAGCCATCAGTTTTTGATAAGAGGTGGCTTTGTCGAGCAGATCGGCTCTGGGCTTTATAACTATCTGCCGCTTGGAAAGATCATGCACGATAAAATTTCACGCGTGGTGAAAGAGGAGATGAACGAGGCTGGCGCGCTAGAGGTGAGCTTTAGCGTGGTCACTTCAGGCGAGCTATGGAAGCAAAGTGGCCGCTACAACGTCTTTGGCAAGGAGCTTTTGCGCTTTAAAGATAGAAAGGATAATGACTTTGTTATAAGCCCGACAAACGAAGAAGCAGCCGTTGCTTTGGTGCGTGGCAAGGTGACTAGCTACAAGCAGCTACCACTAAATTTATACCAGATAAACACTAAATTTCGTGACGAGGCAAGACCACGCTTTGGCTTGCTAAGAGGTCGCGAATTTACGATGAAAGATGGTTATAGCTTTCACTCTAGCAAAGAGGATCTTAAGCGTGAGTTTGACCTTATGGAGGCAACTTATAGTAAGATTTTTACTCGCTTGGGGTTAAATTTTAGAGCTGTTGAGGCTGATAGCGGAGCCATAGGAGGAAGTGGCAGTAAAGAATTTATGGTGCTTGCAAGTAACGGCGAGGATGACATACTTTGCTGTGAGGCTTGCAGATACGCTGCAAACGTTGAGGCTGCAAGACGCAAACCAAGAGTTAGCGAGGCTGAAGCACCAGAGGCGGACGCGGCTAAATTTCTAACGCCAAATGCAAAAACTATAAAAGATGTGGCGGAGTTTTTCAAAGTTAGCGAGTTTTACTGCATAAAAGCTGTTATGAAAAAGGCGATCTATGAGGATAAAGAAGAGGTCGTGGTCTTTTTTGTAAGGGGCGATGACGAGCTTCAAGAGACAAAGGCGCAAAATGCTTGCAAGGCGCTAGAGCTTGTAGATGCTAGCGAAGCTGACGTGGCAAAGGCTGGGCTTGTGGCTGGATTTTGCGGGCCAGTTGGGCTAAAGGATGTGAAATTTTTCATAGATAACGAGCTAAGGGGCGCAAACAACATGATATGTGGCGCAAACGAAAAAGACTATCACTTTGTTGGCGTTAGTGTTAGCGGATTTAACGAGGAGAGATTTAAGGACCTTGTAAAGGTAAAAGAGGGCGATAAATGCCCAGTTTGCGGCGGAAATTTAAAACTTAGCAAGGGCATAGAAGTCGGTCATATCTTTCAGCTAGGCGATAAATATTCAGCTGCGATGAACGCGACATATCTTGATGAAAACGGCAAGGCTAAGCCATTTTTGATGGGCTGCTACGGCATCGGCATCAGCAGGCTTATCGCTGTGATGATAGAAGCTAGCCACGATGAGAGGGGCTGCATCTGGAAAAAAGAGTGTGCGCCTTTTGATGTGGAGATCATCATCTCAAATTTAAAAGATGAAGCTGGCGTGAAATTTGCATTTGAGCTTTATGAGAGCCTTAAAAAAGCTGGCGTTAGCGTCATCATCGACGATAGAAACGAGAGATTTGGCGTTAAGATGAACGATTTTGAGCTTATAGGCTTTCCTTATGCGCTGCTTGTTGGTAAAGAATTTGCAAATGGCAAGGTTGAGTTTATCACGAGAGATGGGCTAAGCAAAGAGGCGATAGAGGCAAACGACGCCTTTAGAAAGATAAAAGAAAGCTTATGAGATTTTTTGCATTTTTGTTTTTTTTGATAGAAGCGGTATTTATCTATCTTTTTGTTGATAAATTTGGCTTTTTGAACTACTTTCTTGAGGTACTGGTGTCTGGATTTGTTGGTATC
>JAHADO010000200.1 GCA_018375265.1 Campylobacter concisus
CTCGTTTTTGTTATCCGTATAGACTATCAGGCTTGAAATATTCATCTAACTCTCCAAAATAAAATTTTCTTCTCATAAGCAGAGGTTACGACCTCGTTGTCGCTTATAAAAACTATGCTATTTATCGTGCTTTGCCCAGTTTTTAGCATCGCGATATTTTCCATGCTAGCACTATCAACTAAATTTACATCGCTCATCTCATCGCTCATATATGCAGCGATCTTGCCGTCACTACTAAGCCCCACGCCATAAACCAAAAAGCCAGTGTTTATCTTTTTTAGCGTTCCAGCTGAGAAGATGCCAACGATCCTGTCGGTGCCTCCACTTATCATGACGCCATTTTTATAGGCGATGTCGTAGATATTATCAGTGTGGATGTCTAAAATTCTATCCATCTTTTTAGTACGAACATTGTAAAAATAGACCTTACCACTCTCGCAAGCGATCGCTAGCGTGCCTCTATCCTCGCTTATCTCCATGTCTGAGAGCATTGCGATTGATATTTTAAAACTATCATAAATTTCGCCACTTTTTAGGTTTAAAAAGTAAATTTCATTGCTAATTGAAGCAAGAGCGACGTGCTCATCATCTAAAAATAGAGCCTTTTTTATCGCTTGATTAGTCATCTTTATGCTTCTCATCTGCCCATTTTCTCTTATATAAAGCACCTTTGTAGCATAGTCGCCCTCGCTTAAGATGAGCATCTTGCCATTTAGTTCATCGACATTTAAAATTTTTGGTCTCTCATGGTCGCTAACGTAGGTTTTTATATCATCAATCTTGATGATCTCATCAAATTTAGACTCTTTTGGATCGTAAATTTCAACCGTGCCACCATCAGTTGCGATAAAAAGTTTGCCATTTATCAGCGTGGTGCCAAGCACATTTGCACTAGCTTCTATCTCTTTAATAGGCGTTGTGATCTCATTTGCAAAGACAAAATTTAACAAGCAAAAAAGAAAAAATAAAACTCTCATAAAGCCTCCATCTCAAGCGAATTTTTAAAACAAACATCAAAGCACTCGCCGCAGCTTACGCAATTTTGATTGATTATAGGGCGAAAAACACCAAGAAACTCAACCGCTTTAAATTTACAAGCGTCAAGGCAGTTGTAGCAAATCGTGTCATTCCACGCTAAGCAACTAGCGACATTGATGCTAACTTTAGCATTTATGCTCTTTGGAGAGTTTAAGCTTAGTGTTACGTGAGCGCTACTTTGACAAGCTTTCGCGCACTCTTCGCAAAAGTCGCAGCCTAGCTTTTTAACTTTAAAAACAACTCTTTCATTTTCAAAGCTAAGAAGCTCTTTTTCACAGGCACTTACGCAGCTAGCTTCGCAGCCAGTGCAGTCAAATTCACCGCTAAAAAATGGCGGATCTATAAATTTGGGAGCAGGTTTTGCCCCCAAAATTTTACTAAAAAGCTCTCGCCTGCTTTGCATTACTTAACGCCGTCATTTAAAACGTCTAGTAAATTTGACTTATGTGAGCCGTTTTTATCTCTAAAGTCAGGCTTAAATTTATTGCCAACAAGCTGAGTTACGCCATTTTGTTGCTCGACGTGGCAAGTTGTGCAGTTATATCTCTCATCATCAAGCTTGCCTGCAAGATCTTTTTTATTTCTGATGTCATAAAGGTGAGAAGCTGGGATCGGAGTTGCTCCGCTATCTTTTGCAAACTCAGGCATGTGGCAGGTTACGCACATATTTGAATCTTTTGTGATAGGCACCAAACCCTCAGTGTCGTGTGGGATAAATGGAGGTGCATTTTCAAAAGATCTGTCAAATCTCTTTGCCATACCTGCTGGCTCTTTTGTGTAGTTGATGTCTTTTAAAACAACGTCTTTATCATCTAACAAATCAACATTTCTAAGGCCGATTTGCGAATCACTAATGCTTGGATTATTCAATGCACATGCCGCTAAAAAGGCAGCGCATAGTGCTCCAAGCGCCATTATTTTCATTTTCATTTTTCTCTCCTTAAATTTCTAATACTAAAATTTAACGCCCCATCGCCGCAAACGTCGATGCATCTACCGCAGCTTATGCACTCGCTTGAACTAACCGCGCGGCTCTCTTTGCCGATCATATCTAGCACTTGCACCTCTGGGCAGACGAGCTTACACTTCATGCACTTTGTGCAGGCATTTGCGTCGTGCTTTACTCTGATGAGAGCAAATTTTGATACCACCGCGTAAAATGCACCAAGCGGGCAGACGTGTGAGCAAATTCCACGCTTTAGCACGAACATATCAAAGGCAACTATGCCAAGGGCGATGCCAATGGCACTAACTGAGCCGTAGATGATGCCACGCTGGATGATGCCTATAAAGCTAATGCTCTCAAACGCTGGCACTGAAAGAGCAAGGCTTAAGATAAGAGCAAGCGCTAGCAAGTAGTAGCGCAAATTTTTACTTACGTTTAAAATTTTCTCACCCTTAAAGCCAAATTTCTCTCTTAGCTTGTAAGCAATGTCGGTTAGTAAATTTACTGGGCAAACCCACGAGCAAAACGCCCTAGAAGCGATGAGTGCATAAAATGCAAAGACGATGATAGCGCCGATTGCCGCATTTATGCCTACGCTAAAGCCTGCTAGTAAAATTTGAAGCACCGCAAATGGATCGCTTAGTGGAATTTGTCCAAAAAGCAAAGATGAGCTTAAATTTCCGCTAAGTATCTTAACTCCATAAACATTTCCTAGGATAAATAGCACTAGGATAGAAATTTGAGTTATTCGTCTTAAGATTAAAAATTTCATAGCTCACCACCATTTAGATAGTCAGTCGCCTTTTTGATGTCGAGCTTTATCTTGCTGTCGGCATCATCTACGCGCCTTTCATCTTCTTTTACCCAGCCTTTGACGTAGTTATCGCCAACTTTGCCAAGCACAACTTCGCGGTTTAGCACGGTAATAGCTGCTTTTTCGGTGATACAGGCTCGCTCGCACACGCCGCATCCTGTGCAGATATCGCTATCAACTACTGGGAGTAAAAACGCATGCTTTTGCGTCCTTTCGTTGCGGCGATACTCAAGATACAAGGCCTTATCTATGAGCGGACAGGATCTGTAGCAAGCATCGCACTGTATGCCCCAGTATGCCACGCAGTTTTTCATATCGACCACTGCAACGCCCATTTTGGCTTTGTTTATGTCTAGTTTGCCAGCTGTGCTAACTAAATTTGCGTCCAGTGCCCCAGTCGGACAGGCTGGCACGCAAGGGATATGCTCACACATATGACAAGGAATTTTTCTAGGCTCAAAATAAGGCGTACCGACACTTATACCATCTTCAAGAGTAGCAAGTTTTAGCGTATCAAATGGACAGGCCTCTACACAAAGCCCACACCTAATACAGCTCTTTAAAAACTGCTTCTCCGCTTTCGCACCAGGCGGTCTAAGAAGTATAAGCGGTGAGGCTTTGGCACTAAGTGACCATATAAAGCCTCCGCCAAGAGCTAAGATCGCTGCCTTAGCTCCAAATTTCAAAGCTTCACGCCTACTTGAAAATTCCATATCAGCCACTTTTATGCCTTGTAAATTTTAACCGCGCACTTTTTATAGTCTGTCTCTTTTGAGATCGGGCAAGTAGCGTCA
>JAHADO010000201.1 GCA_018375265.1 Campylobacter concisus
TTCAACCTTTTTATTATCGCTATCAAGCACCACTCTTGCTTGCAAACTAACAAGCAAAAAAGCCAAAAGTAAAATTTTCTTAAACATATCTTATCCTTTCAATCCACCATCACGCAAGAGTAATGCTCGCGCTCATCGATGATATTTTTCACCACTCGTATATCTACGCCGTATATTTTCTTTAAATTTTCGCTACTCATCGCCTCGCTAGCCTCGCCGTAGATGTAGTTTTTATCTCGTCCAAGCATCGCAACCTTTGCATTTAGATAAAAGACCTGCTCTGGTTGATGAGAGGTTAGGATGATGATGTAGCCTTGCTTTGCGAGCTTTTTTATCTCTTTTAAAACTCGCATTTGGTTGCCAAAGTCTAAATTTGCCGTTGGCTCATCAAGCAGCATCACCTTTGAGCGTTGCGCCAAAGCCCTAGCTATAAGCACCAATTGCAGCTCACCGCCACTTAGATCGGTGTAAATTTTATCTTTAAAACTCTCTAAATTTAGCGTCTTTAGCGCGTCTAGTGCTATCTTTTCATCCTCTTTGCTAGGACGCTCAAATATACCAAGTCTTGCATTTGCGCTCATCATCACCACGTCAAAAACGCTAAAAGCAAATGGCGGAGTGTGAGCTTGCGGGACGTAGCTTATAAAGCTTGCTCGCTCTTTTTCGCCCATTTTTAGCGCATCTTTTCCGTCTATTAAAATTTCGCCACCAAGTGGCTTTAAAAAGCCAAGTATCGTCTTAAACGTCGTCGTTTTGCCAGCGCCATTGCTACCAAGCAGGCAAAAGATGTCGCCATCTTGTAAATTTGCATTGAAATTTTCTATAACGACCTTTTTGTCGTAGCCACAGCTTAAATTTTTTATCTCAAATTTCACGCAAAACCCTTTTTGCTCTTATAGAGCAGATAGACAAAAACAGGCGCGCCAACTAGCGAAGTGATGACACCAAGTGGGATCTCGCTTGCCATTAGGCTGCGTGAAGTGGTATCGACTATAAGCAAAAATAGCCCTCCGCCAAGCAGCGAAGCTGGAAAGAGCGTGATGAAATTTGCTCCCACGACAAAGCGCATGATGTGAGGGATGACAAGCCCCACCCAGCCCACGATACCGCAAAATGAGATGCAAGTAGCGGTTAGAAGTGTCGAGGCGATGATGATTATGATGTTATAAAATTTCACATTTAGCCCCATCGCCCTAGCCTCTTCTTCGCCAAAACTAAGCGTATTTAGCTTATAGCGAAGCATAAAAAGTGGCACAAGGCAGATCATAACTACGCAAAAAAGCAGAGCTAAATTTTTATATCCGCCGCTTCTTGCAAGGCTTCCCATCAGCCAAAAGGTAACTTCTGGTAGCTTATCTTCGCTATCGGCTAGAAATTTTATAAGCGAGCTAAGCGCCCCAAAAAGAGATGAGATGACGATGCCAGTTAGCACCATCACGAGTAAATTTAGTCTGCCTTTTGCGATGACACTGCTTATAAAAACGACAGCAAAAACCGCAAAAAGACCGCAAGCAAAGGCGCTAAACTGCACGCCTATGTAGTTAAAATTTAAGATGATAGCTACGCTAGCTCCCACAGCTGCGCCACTTGAGACACCAAGGATGTCAGGCGAGACTAAAGGGTTTTTAAAAAGACCTTGATAGACAGCTCCAGAGCTAGCAAGCGCTGCACCAACAAGGATGGCAAAAAGCACCCTTGGCAAGCGAATGAGCGTAAAGACCGTGTAGCCTTGCTCGTCGCTTGGTTGCTCGTTTAAAATGGCTGATCTTATAAACTCAAAAATTTGAGCGTAGCTTATCTCGTAGCGTCCGATACCTAATGAAAAAAAGAGCACCAGCAAAAGAAGCGCAAATAATGCGAAAATGATCTTTTGGCTACTCAAATTTCATCTCCCGCACGTCCCACCAGATAAGATAGCTCTTCGTCTCTCTTTTAAATTTAAAGCCGCTTTTGGTCTTTGTGAGGTAGCTTTTTACATTTTCTTTGTAAATTTCTTCTTTTTCAGGCGCGATCTCACCGACAAATCTAAAATAAGAAAACGCCTCTTCAAGGCTAGCAAAATCCCTCTCATAAATGGTGTCGATTATCTTTAAATTTGGATTTGCCCCCATGTCGTAGACGATATTAAAGATAAAGTTGTAGCCAAATCTCCTGTCGCTAAAACCTGCCTCTTTTTCATCTTTTATCCCTTTTAAGAAGTCTTGCCAGATATCTTTAAGGCTTGGATGATCTGGCAAAAACGAGGTCATCACGACATATTTTTTAGCAAATCTGCAAAGCTTTTTTATATCAAAAAGCCCAACCGAACGTGATGCTAGCACGATGTCATGCTTTGGCAAGCCCTTTATGCTCGCCTCATCGCTCCAGTCTTTTTGGATGAAATTTATATTTTTCGCTCCAGCCTCTTTTGCATTTTTTTTAGCGTATTCAAGCATTTTAGCAAACGGATCTAGCGCACTTACGCTCTTTGCTAGCTTTGCAAGTGGCACGCTAAGCCTTGCTGGACCACACCCCACGTCAAGCACGCTATCATCTTTTGTGATAGGTAAATTTGAGAGTAAATTTAGCGTAGAAGCTGCCTCCATACGCGTCATCTCGTTATACATATTTGCGACATCATCCCAATTTACGCCGCCATCTTTGCCCTTTACTTTTTGCAAAGTAGGCAAAAACACTCGCTCCAATATCGCTTGATAATCAACCAGCCCTTGCATCTCTCTCCCTTTGGTTATTTAGATTTACCCTACAAAAAGGGCAAATTTAAAGAGCCTAAAGCCAAAATAAATTTGGCTTTGGTTTTTAGAATTTAACCTGAGCTGAAAGCATGAAGGTTCTGCTTTGTCCCAAGAAAAGTGAAGTTCCGCGTCCAGCAATCGCTCCATCCACATCAGATGGGAACATTCCTGCCCAGTATTTTTTATCAAAGAGATTATTTATATTAAATCTTATAGTTGTCTCTTTACCTAGCCAAGCTTTTGTAGTGTATCTAGCTCCAACATCTGTTGTAAAGTAGCCATTTACGCTATGAGCGTTGGCATTGTCGATGTAGCGTTTGCCTGTGTAGTGGAAATTTGTTGTAAATGCAAGTTTATTTGTGCCAGGAACTGCATAGTCAAACAAGACATTTGCTTGAAATTTTGGCTCACCGATAACAGTTTTGCCCTCAGACACGCCATCTTTAGCATTTTTTATCTTAGCATCAAGAAGTGTAAAACCTCCATACATACTTAATGTATCAACAAGCTTTCCACCAGTAGTTAGCTCAAAGCCGCGGTTTCTTTGTGTGCCTTGAACTTTAAAATCAGCACTTGCTCCACTGCCAACTAGATATGCTATAGGACGCTTTATCTCAAAGATCGCAGCCGATAGATCAAGCTCGCCTAGCCTAGCTTTTGCGCCGATCTCATATTGTTTGCTTCTAAATGGCTCTACCACTAAAGTTTCACCTTTTCTAGCTCCATTTGAAAATGTATATGTTGTTCCTTCATTTGAAATGCTATCTGCATAAGTAGTATAAAGACTTACATTTTCAACTGGTTTATAAACAAGGCTTATGCCGTAGTTAAAGCCACTTTTATCGTAATTTTT
>JAHADO010000202.1 GCA_018375265.1 Campylobacter concisus
CGTCACTGGCGCTGGAGATACGGTGCTTGCGACACTTGGCTACATGCTAGCAAACGGAGCTGATATAAAAGAGGCGATAAAGATAGCAAACCTTGCAGCAGCCGTTGTCGTGGCAAAGATCGGCAGTGCTACGGCTAGTTTTAGCGAGATCGAGCAGCTGTTAAATAGCTCATTTGGGGCAAATTTTGAGCACAAGCTTAAAAGCGTCGAGGAGTTAGAAGAAATTTTGAGCCAAAAGGGCAAGAAAAAGGTCGTTTTCACAAACGGCTGCTTTGATATCTTGCACGCTGGACACGTAAAATACCTAGCGCGCGCAAGGGAGCTTGGCGATCTTTTGGTCGTTGGGCTAAACTCGGACGCTTCAGTTAAGAGACTAAAAGGCGATGAGCGTCCTATAAATTCGCAAGAAGATAGAGCCTGCGTGCTAAGCGGGCTTGGATTTGTCGATTATGTCGTGATATTTGATGAGGATACGCCTTTAAATTTGATCACCAAAATAAAGCCAGACGTGCTTGTAAAGGGGGCTGATTACAAGGGCAAAGAGGTCGTTGGCAGCGAGATCGTAAAAGAGGTCAGGCTAATTGACTTTGTTGAGGGCAAAAGCACAACAGGGATAATAAAAAGGATAAAAGATGCTAAAAACGATGATAAAAAATGAGCTCGAGGCTCACCAAAAGACCTTTAGCGAGCATGTAAATTTGCTAGGTAGCTTGGAGCGTGCTTGCCAGATGGTAGCTGATACGCTAAAAAATGGCAAAAAGGTGCTCATTTGCGGTAACGGTGGCTCTGCGGCGGACGCTCAACACTTTGCAGCCGAGCTAACTGGCAGATACAAAAGCGAGCGCCAACCACTACCAGGCATCGCGCTAACTACTGACACTTCGGCACTTACGGCCATTGGTAACGACTACGGCTTTGACTACGTTTTCTCACGCCAGTTTGAGGCTTTGGCGCAGGAGGGCGACTTGCTCGTGGCTATCTCAACGAGTGGCAACAGCAAAAACGTCCTTGAAGCTATAAAAAGTGCCAAGAAAATGGGCGCATCAGTGCTTGGACTTAGCGGCAAAGGCGGTGGTGCGATGAATGAAGGGTGCGATCTAAATTTAGTCGTTAGCTCAAGCGATACAGCAAGAATTCAAGAGTCGCACATCTTTTTTATCCACACGATCTGTCAAGCCGTAGATGAGGCTTTTAGGGGCTAAAATGCAAGAAGCGATGGATAAATTTTTAAGTGATCCTTGCCAGCAAAATGAGATAAATTTGATAGCGGCTTTAAAAAAGGCCACATTTTTTGCTCCAGTGCTTTTAAACCAAGCGCTTGCAAAGCCTGATGGCGGCGTAATTTATGAGGAGGAGGGCTCAAATATCAAATTTATCCTGCTTGAAGATGAGGGCGAGAAGCTTAGCTATTTTCCGGCATTTACAAGCAAAGAGGCGATGAAACTTTGGCGAAACGACAGCGAGCAAGAGAGCATAGAGATAGGGCTAAAAGAGTATCTTGCGATGCTAAAAGAGAGTAGTTATGCTGGTGTCGTGGTGGATGCTTTTGGCTATGACTTTGTGCTAAAAAGAGAGCTAATAGAAAAAATCCTCGCTTAGTGCGTAATAAAATTTATAAAATTTTACGCATTATTTTATGCAAATGGCTTTGATGAGGTAAAATTTAAATCGCTTGTTTGTCTAAATTTGTTTTATGGGCTGGCTTTTTGTTTTGAGCAGCGTAAATTTATAAATTTGGCTTTTGGTGGATCAAATTTGCTGGTATAAATTCTAAATTAGACTTTAGTATGGGAAATTTGTAGGTTTAGTGCCACATTTGCCAAGGTTGAAGCGGACATTTACCTGAAGACCTGAGTAAATTTGCTGCTTAAGGCTTTAAATTTTACTTTTTAGATCAAATTTGTAGCTAAATTTAAGTCCAAAAAATAGTTGTAATAAACTAAAAATAAATAATTTTTTTAAATTTTGCAAGCTTAACGTTTTAGTGTGAGGATCGTAGGGGGTAAAATTTGGTGCTAGAAACTTTAAATTTGCTCTTTTGTGGGTCAGATTTATAGCCTTTTACTATAAATTTAAACGCAAAAGCAGTTTATGTTAGAGAAAAATAGCCAAAATCAAATTCGCAGTTTTTTTTAAATACTAATATTACGGGTGCTCTAGTTTAAGGGTTGAAGCAAAGTTTAGTTTTAAATTTGACCTTTGTAGATTAAATTCGCAGATAGAAATTTAAATTTTTGCAGACTTGTTAAGATTGTTATAGAAAAATTTGGTGATAAAAAGTTTAAATTAACCTTTAGTAGATCAAATTTATAGCCCAAAACGCTCTATCTACTAAAAAATTTAGAAAGGTTTTCTATTTGAACGCCATTTATAAATAAATAACCTCTATTTATCGCTGGGAGCTTTAAAATTCTAGCCTTTTCTTTAAATATTTTTGGCATTACGGCTTTGTAAAATGGCGTCACCAAAACAAATTCATCAGCGTAGCCAACGGCGATCTTGCCACTTAGCACCATGCTTGTTTGCTTTGCTAAATTTGCGCTTAGCTCATCTTTTTGAGCCTTGCTTAAGAGCACATTTAGCTCTTTTGCCGCCATATCAACGCCCCGAACGACGTTACTATCATTTTTTATAATGAAAATTTTATCATCTATCTTTGTGATATTTGGCAGTAATTTTTGCCTATCAGCATCCAAAAACTCAAAGCTTTTCTTCACGCCTCCAAAATACTCGTCCAAAAACGGCTCACTAAAATTTAGCCTCACAAAGCTTCTTTTAAGCTTGCCTTCTAAATTTGTCTCATCGACAAAATAGCGCAAACCTCGTTCGTCAAGGTAGTTTTGGAGCTCTTTTTTGCGTAAATTTAAAAGCGGTCTAACCAGCCAAAAGTGCTCTCTCCTCTCAAGCTCACTCATACCAAAGAGCTCTTTTAGTCCAGCGCCCTTGCCAAGCTGCATCAAAAACCACTCAAATTTATCGTCAAACTGATGAGCTAGGATCAAATTTTCATAGCTAAATTTTTGGCAAATTTCACCAAAAAACTCATACCTCGCCTCGCGCGCGTTTTTTTCAAAATTTGACTTACCTAAATTTACGCTTTTTATGTAGATTTTTTTGCCAAATTTACTGGCGAGCTTTTTGGCGCTTTCAACTTCAAATTTACTCTGCTCTCTGGCGTTGTGATTGACTATGGCTAGATCAAATTTAACCCCAGCCTCTTGCAAAATGTAAAAAAGTGCAGTGCTATCGATACCGTGCGAGAAGGCAAGCAGGTTTGCGCCAGCGCTTAGCCTACCAAGCACATTTTGGCTTATCATTTTGCTTTTTTGACGATGGTGGCGACTAGTTTTTGATCAACCACGTCGCTGACCTCACAAAGGTAGAGTGAGCCGATCTCAAGCTCTTTTACGTCGCTTTCATTGATCAAAATTTCGCCGTCTATATCTTTATCCCAGATATCTTTTTTGGCAGCGTAAAACATCTCGCCCTCACTGCTAATGCCCTCAAGCGATGCGTAAATTTGCTTGCCAAGCTCTTTTT
>JAHADO010000203.1 GCA_018375265.1 Campylobacter concisus
TAAAAATTTCTGGCAGATCGGCATAAACGAGGTCAAAAAACTAGTAGATGAGTTTTTAGAAATTTCAAAGGATTAAGATGTTAGACGAAATTTTAGACGATGAGAAATTTGCGCTTTTGATGAAGATGCACGTCTATGAGTGCATTGATTTTTTACTTGAAAAGGGGCTAAATTTCTCTGTTATGGCAAATTTACCGCTAGTTAGCTTTGAGCCTAGCTTGCCAGATGAGATAAGCAGTGGATTTAGCATGCCAGTCATTATGTTCTCGCTTGGTGGCTACACGCTTGAAAGTGCTAGGCTAACGCAAGATGAGCTTAGCTTTGAGGCTGGCTTTGGCAGTGAAAATTTTGCCTCAGTGGTATCGTTTCCACTTGGCGCGGTGGTTCAAATTTTGGTTGAAAATAGCCCGATCCTTGTAAATTTCTCCATTTATAAGCCAAAAGAGAAGCAAGTCGATCACGCTAAAAAATCAGCCTCGGTCTTTTTGCAAAACCCAAAAAATAAAGATATATTTAAGAAAAAATAGTAATTTTAAGCATTTTTGGCTAAAATCAAAAGAAAATTTAAAAAGCGAAAAATGGAAAAATTACTATCAAATTTAAACGAAGCCCAGCGCGAAGCAGCCACCCACATAGACGGTGCGATGCTCATACTAGCAGGTGCTGGCAGCGGCAAGACAAAGACTATCACAACTAGGCTTGCCTATCTCATCGGCGAGGTCGGCATAGACGCGGCAAACACGCTAACTCTTACTTTTACAAACAAAGCCGCCAATGAGATGCGCAGCAGAGCCATGGCGATGCTAAGCCAAAGCGGCAAAAACTACTCGCCGCTTCTTTGCACATTTCACAAATTTGGACTTTTGTTTTTAAAGCTCTACATAGAAAAGCTTGGCAGAAAAAATAACTTCGTAATAATCGACACAGACGATAAAAAACGCATCATCAAAAGCTTTGAAAGTCCAGTCGCCACGGCGATACTCTCAAGTGAAATTTCAAACTATAAAAACTCACTTTTAAGCGTCGAAGAGGTCTATAAAAATGCAAATTTCTCTTCATTTGACAAGAGCAAGGATAACTTTTACAAGCAAGCAGCGCAAATTTATGAAAAGTATGAGGACTATTTAAAGGCGAACAACCTTGTTGATTTTGACGATTTGCTAGGGCTTACATATAAAATTTTAGACGAAAACGAAGATCTTGCTAGAGAAATTTCAAACCGCTACAAATATATAATGGTCGATGAGTATCAAGACACAAACGATCTTCAGTATAAACTGCTAAAAAAACTCTGTCTATGCCACGAAAACATCTGCGTGGTGGGCGATGATGACCAAAGCATCTACGGCTGGCGTGGTGCGAAGATAGATAATATCTTAAATTTCAAAGATCAATTTAAAGATGTAAAGATCATCAGACTTGAGAAAAACTACCGCTCTAGCGAGGCGATACTAAAGGCTGCAAACGAACTGATAGATCATAACCGCAACCGCCTTGGCAAAAAGCTTGTAGGCACAAAGGGCGAAGGCGAAGCTGTAAATTTGATAGAGAGCTTTGATGAGAGCGTCGAGGCTGGCAAGATCGCAAAAAATATAAAAGAGCTTTTAAGCGAAGGCGTGCAAGCAAAAGATATCGCGATCTTATACCGCATAAACGCACTCTCTCGCTCGCTTGAAGATGGGCTGAACAAAGAGCAGATCGCTTATAAAATGGTAGGCGGCGTTAAATTTTACGAAAGAGCCGAGATCAAAGATATCATAAGCTACCTAAGGCTGATAAACAATCCAAATGATGATTTTTCAATAAGACGCATCATCAACCGCCCAAAACGCGGTCTTGGCAAAGTAAGCCTTGATAAGCTTGAAAAGATGGCATTTGAGGGTAAAATTTCCATTTTTGAAGCAATCTCAAACATCTCTGATAACGATGAAGCCTTTAGTAAAAAGGTAAAATCAGCCCTTCTTGAGTTTGCAAACAACCTAAAAGAGCTTCAAGAAAGTAGCTCGGTTTTTGACCTCATAGATAAATTTGAAGCTAAATTTGGCGTGAAAAAATACTACGAGAGCTTGCCAGATGGCGCTGAAAGAGCGGCGAACATCGACGAGTTTTACGCTGTTTTAAAAGATCAGATCAAGCAAAATCCAAGCTTTGATCTAGAAGAGTTTTTAAACGAGATCACGCTAACAAGCGAGCAAGACGGCATTAGCGACGAGGCTATTAGTATCATGAGCGTGCATGCGAGCAAGGGACTTGAGTTTGAGCACCTTTTTGTGATCGGCCTTGAAGAGGGATTTTTCCCGCTCATTGGCGATGGTAGCGACATCGAAGAGGAGCGCAGACTCGCTTACGTGGCGATAACAAGAGCCAAAAAGACACTTAGCCTAAGCTTTGCAAATTCGCGCTTTTACAAAGGACAGCGCACAAGGCTAAATAAGAGTAGATTTTTAAGCGAGAGCGGTATCACGCATGGCTCGCTAGTTATCGAACAGAGCAATGAATTTAAAAAAGGCGACCTTGTTAAACATAAAATTTTTGGTATCGGCAGGGTGAGCGCGGTTAGTAAGATCAAAAAAGAATTTAAACTGACTATAAATTTTGGTGGCAATGTAAGAGAGATCATGTCAAGCTTCGTGGAAAAGGCCGTATGAACGCCATTTTCGTGGCAAACAAGCCTGCTGGCATGAGCTCAAACCACTTTTTAGGACGACTAAAGAGAAAGTATGGCGTTAAAAAGGCTGGATTTTCGGGCACGCTTGATCCATTTGCGAGTGGCTGTTTGATAGTTGCTTTTGGCTCGTATACGAAATTTTTTAGATTTTTAGACAAAAGCCCAAAGGTCTATGAGGCGACGATCTGGCTTGGGGCGAGCAGTCCTAGCATGGATAATGAAAATATCACTGAAATTTCAAATGTAAAAGAGTTAAATTTAGAAAAGCTTGAAGCCATAAGAGGCGAGCTAATAGGCAAGATAAGCTATATCCCGCCAAAATTTAGCGCCAAACATATAAATGGCACAAGAGCTTACAAGCTAGCAAGAAGCGGCGAAGAATTTGAGCTAAAGCCAGAGACAATGGAAATTTATGAGAGTGAAATTTTGAATTATTCACACCCTTTTTTGACACTTCGTTTAAGTGTAAGTGAGGGGAGTTACATCCGCTCTTATGCAGAAATTTTTGGGCAAAAAGTTGGTTATAATGTAACTTTAAGCTCATTAAAGAGGATAAGTGAGGGTAAATTTCGCTATGAAAATGAAAAATTTTTAAATATTTGCAATTTTTTAAATATTGAGCAAAACACGTATTTTGGGGATATTAATAACATACTAGATGGCAAGAAATTAAAAATTAACGATTTTGAAACACAAACACAAGGAATTTATTTGCTAAATTATGATAAATTTATGAGCGTAATCCAAATCATGGATGATACTATCAATTACACTTTAAACAAGGTAGAAAAATGTTAATCTTAGCAAGAAAAGAAAACGAAGAAATTTTACTAGGTAACGACATAAAAGTCGTCGTAGTAAGTATCTCAA
>JAHADO010000204.1 GCA_018375265.1 Campylobacter concisus
GATGTTACCTCCCTCCATGCTTCTGATAACTGCTTTACGACATTTGTTACTTCATTTAGCGCGTTAATATCATTTTGGATATTTGCCATAGCAAGAAGCTGCATCTGTCTTGTATAAAGGCCGCTAAGATAGTGAGCCACGTCACCTTGAGAATAATCAAGCGAGTTTAAAAGCTCGACAAAGATAGCGTTTGCTCTGTTTATATAATAGACTTTTTTCTCTATATCTCCAGCTTCTATCGCTTTTTTGGTGCGAAATATAAATTTCAAAATTCCGTCATAAAGCATTTCTATTAATTTAGTCGGAGACTCGATGCCCCCGAAACTCGACTGTGCGTATGCACTATATGCACTTTGATTCATTTTTCTCTCTTAGTTCTTATTGTTTAGCTCAGCATCTATCATTGATTTTAGTGTAGCAAACTGATTTTCCAAACTAGCAATGATAGCGTTATACTTGATGAAGCGCTCTTGCATCGTTGTATATTTTTCATCTAAAAGCTTTTGAGTGCTCTCTTTATTTTTAGTGATAGACTCACTCTCGTCTTTTAGCTGATTTTGCATAGCGATCATCGTACCTTCTTTGCCAACAGCACCATCAAGCATCTTAGCTAGCTTTGTAAAAAGACCATCAGTTTTTTTAGTCACTGGATTTACGGTGGCTTCGCTCATACCAAGAGTTGCTAGTGCAGAAGCTTTGCCTTTTACCTCGATATTTTCGCCATCACTTCTTTTTAAGATGATCCTCTTGCCGCTTTGATCAAGACTAGCTGTGACTCCGTCGATGCCAGCGTCATTGATAGCTTGTTGAAGTTTTAGAGCGTTATCTTCAGCCGTTCCGCCAGCTGCTGTTGAAAATATAACTGACTTGCCGTTTATCGTTAGATCGCCAGCCTGGATATTTAACGCACCTGCGCTTACGGTTGAGTTACCCATGTAGCTTATTGGCTCAGTCTTGCTTGAACCCATGAAAAATTTCTGAATTTCTTCTGGATCTTTGCTAAGAGCTGCATTAAATTTATTTAGATCAAGCTGAAGCTGACCGTCTTTATCTGGCACTATGCCAAATTTACTTAACGCTTTGCCTTCGCTATCTTGACCATTTACTAGACGTCCGATGTTTGATCTAAGGCTTGAAATTTCACTTACACCTTGAAAAGTACCAGCGCCTTTTTCTTCGTCATATTTTGTAGCGATCTCAAGGTTCATGGTCATTAGGTTGTAGTCTTTTATAAACTCTTCAACCGCTTTTACGACCTCTTCAGTGTTTTGAGAGATGCTTACGTTTGTCTTGCCAGTCTCATTTAGCGTGATATTTACGCCAGGTCTTAGATCATCAAAGCTATTTTTGCTTCTTTTGATATTTACGCCGTTATATGTAAATTCTGCATCTTGCGCTTTTAGAATTCTATTTTTCTCCAAATTTGATGTCATCTTTGGCGTGCCATCAGGATTTGTTAGTGCAGTGCCGTGCTCGTCTGTATCTTGAAACTGTGTATCATCCCAGCCAAGCTTGTCTAAAACGCCAGCAGTGTCGTTTGAAAATTTAATAGTCTGCGTAGCGCCAGTGCTGCCTGATTGAAGCATTATTTGATTTGGCTTATCGCCACCAACATTTAAAATTCTAGCTTGCAATTTACCGCCACTTACATCATTTATCTTATCAACGATATCTTGATACGTTGTCGATCTTGTCACGCCGATAGAGAATTTTTGTCCGTCGATCTCAACATCAAATGAGCCAGTATTTGTCGCACCCACCATGCTTGAAGAATTTTTGAAATTTTTGCTTTGAAATGTATCTTTTTGAGCAAGTTTTTGCACATCGATACTAAAGCTTTGTACGCTAACGCCGTTTGCAGCAGAAGCTGTGACGCTTTTGCCGGCGTTATTTGTATTTCTTTTTAGATAAAGTGCCTCGCCACCAAGTGTTTTACCACTAACATTTACGTTACTAACAAGAGTTTTTAGAGCTGCAAGGTCCTTTTGCTTAAGCTCGTTTTTCTCTAGCCTTGTTGTAAGTGGTTTGATCTGTCCAGCCTCATCAGCCTCTTTTAGTTTCTTGATAAGCTCATCGTTTAGGCCGCTATTTTTTGTACCGATGCCTAAATTTGTTACGTTACCTACTGCCATTTTTAACTCTCCTTGTCAAAAAGTATTCCGATACTTTCTTTGAAATACTCGCTGATTTTTATAGCTTCTTTGCTCGGAAGCTGTGTTATCTCTTCGCCTGTTTTGGCGTCTTTTACTTGCACTACCATTAAATTTAACTTCTCGTTGTAAGCAAATCTTACATTGGTATCGAGCTGCTGCATCTGATAGTTTAGCCTATCAGTAACCTCTCTTGTCTTTTTAGCAAGATCCTCGTTGCTAAGTCCGTCAAGCTCGTTAGCATCCTTTGATTTGCCGTTTTTGTCGGCATTTACTTTGACATCAGAGTGCTCGATAGGTCTGCTGTCTATCTGACGCTGAGTCGACGTGCTCATGTTTGCATCAAGTGTTTGATTTGCCGCTGCTTTGAAAATTTCCATAGTTTTACTCCTTAAAACTTACGCTAGCTCCTACATCGGTAAAATTTTAAATTCCTTTAGTATTTATATAAATTTTTGATTATTTAGGTTAAAATCTAGCAAAATTTATAGGACGGGATATGAAAATTTCATTTGAATGCGACTGCATTTTGCTGCAAAAGACTTTGCTGCTTTTTTGTGGAAATTTAGCCGCTCATCATAAGGATTGTGATTTTGTAGTAAGTGACCGAGAGATCGTCACAAAAAAACCGCTATTTATAATAGGTAAGAACGCTCATCTTTCTCATCCATTCACAAGAGCCACTCTTATTGATACGCTCGAGGAGTTTTACTCAGCCACGCACATTTCAAAGGCAAAAGAGCCAGATCAGATAGTAAATGAAAAGAGTTTGGAGCAAAAAGTCTCAAATTTGATAGATAAATTTAAAGCTGATCTGCTTGAAATTTTAAGGGCAAATCAGTGAAGCTTTATACCAAAATTTCAAGTGGTAAATTTAAAGGCAAAAGGCTTGAACTACCAAGTCTAAGCACGACAAGAAGCACAAAAAGCATTGTAAAAGAGTCCTTTTTTAACGTCATTAGAGATGAAATTTGCTCACTTACATTTATAGAGGGCTTTGGCGGAAGTGGCGTGATGGCAAGCGAGGCTGTTAGTAACGGAGCGCGCGAGGCTATCGCGATCGAAAAAGATAGGGCTGCTTTTAAGATCACGCAAAGCAACCTTGCAAGCCTGCAAAGTCCAAATTTAAAAGCGATAAATGGCGACAGCTTTTCGCTCTTGCCTGATCTTGTAAATTCGCAAAATGGCAAGGTTTTGCTCTATCTTGATCCGCCATTTGACATAAGAGCTGGCTTTGATGATATCTACGAAAAGCTTGTAAATTTGATCTCGCAACTAAAAAAAGAGAAAATTTATATGATAGTTTTTGAGCATAACAGCGACTTTAAATTTGGCGATGAAATTTCTGCGTATAAGCTTGTTAAATTTAAAAAATTTGGAGTTAA
>JAHADO010000205.1 GCA_018375265.1 Campylobacter concisus
TTGCCATTTTTGACCTTGTTAAGACGATATTTGAAGAAGAGGTTTTAGGCAAAAATCACGAAGAAAATAGCGTTATTTATAAGACGATGGTTAGATTTATCGGCTCTATCATCATCGCACTTGCGATTGAGGCGCTCATGCTTGTGTTTAAATTTGCTATCACTGCGCCTGAAAATATCATAAACGCTATCTACCTAATAGGCGGTGTGGCGATGCTGATGGCGGCACTTAGCTTTTATCTCTTTAGCGTAAAAAGACAAGAGAACAGATGATCGCTATTATTGATTATGGTGCTGGAAATATCAAAAGCGTGATAAATGCTTTTAAATTTCTTGGGCATGAGTGCGTTTTGCTAAGTGAGCCTGGGAGCTTAAAAGAGCACTCTCACATCGTTTTACCAGGCGTTGGGGCATTTGGCGAGGCGATGAAAAAGCTCAAGATTAATGGCATGGATGAAGCGATAAAAGAGGCTGTAAAAAATGGAAAAGCCTTTATAGGAATTTGCCTTGGTATGCAGCTGTTGTTTGAAAAAAGCTTTGAATTTGGCGAGCATGAAGGGCTTTCTCTTTTGCCAGGAGAGGTTGTTAAATTTGATGAAGCTAAATTTGACAGACCATTAAAGATCCCACACGTTGGCTGGAACACGCTTAGCTTTAAGCAAAATAGCCCTTTAAGATTGGGACTAAAAGAGCTTGAGTATTTATATTTTGTACACAGCTATCACGTGGTTTGCGATGATAAATTTGCACTTGCAAAGACGGGCTATGGCTATGAATTTACAAGCGCGGTTCAGCATGAAAATCTCTTTGGCTTTCAGCCTCATCCAGAAAAAAGCCACGAGGTCGGGCTTAAAATTTTAGAAAATTTTGCGAGGTTGTGATGGAAATTTTCCCAGCGATAGATCTAAAAGAGGGGCAGGCGGTTAGGCTTAGTAAAGGGCTCATGCAAAGCGCTAAAATTTATAGCAGTGAGCCAAGTGAGCTTGCTAAGAGGTTTGAAGGCTACGGCGCAAAATGGCTGCATGTGGTCGATCTTGACGGAGCATTTGCAGGAGAAGCTATAAATTTTAACACGATCGAAAAGATAGTAAAAGCTACAAATTTAAAGGTGCAAGTTGGTGGCGGCATAAGGGATGAAGAGCGCATAAAGCGCTATTTAGACCTTGGAGTTAGCAGGGTAATCCTTGGCTCAGTTGCCCTAAATGATCCAGAATTTACAGCAAAAATGGCTGGAATTTATAGGGTCGTGGTTGGCATTGATGCCAAAGATGGCTATGTGGCAGTGCAAGGCTGGGGCGAGGTTTCAAACATAAAAGCGGTCGATCTTTCAAAAAAATTTGCAGATGTGGGTGTAGAAGCTGTGATTTGCACCGATATTAACAAAGATGGAATGCTTGGCGGAGTTAATGTTGATTTTAGCTTGCAAATAGCTAGAAGCAGCAAGCTTGAGACCATAGCAAGTGGCGGTGTGAGCGATATAAACGACATTTTAGCACTTAAAGAGACAAATGAGATAGCTGGTGTGATCGTTGGTAAAGCTTACTATGAGGGACGACTTGATTTAAAAGATGCTTTCAAACAAGTTGGCTAGCGTTAAAGCTTTTATAAATTTTAATTAGCTAGAATAGGGCAATTTTTACTAAAA
The DNA here is from genome assembly GCA_018375265.1 of Campylobacter concisus. GTDB lineage: Bacteria > Campylobacterota > Campylobacteria > Campylobacterales > Campylobacteraceae > Campylobacter_A > Campylobacter_A concisus_AB. The sequence goes on from JAHADO010000205.1 coordinate 1,645, forward strand.
GGATATTATGTGAAGATTTTGGTTGTAGATGACAGCTCAACAATGAGAAGGATCATAAAAAATACTTTGCAAAGGTTAGGACATCAAGAAATTCTCGAGGCTGAGCACGGGCTTGAAGCTTGGAATATCTTGACACAAAACGAGGGTATTGAGGTTCTTATTACTGACTGGAACATGCCTGAGATGAACGGTCTTGAGCTTGTTAAAAAGGTAAGAGCTGAGCAAAAATATGTTGATATGCCTATCATAATGGTAACAACAGAGGGCGGAAAAGCCGAGGTTATAACAGCTTTAAAAGCAGGTGTTAATAACTACATCGTTAAACCTTTTACGCCACAAGTTTTAAAAGAGAAGCTTGAAGACGTTCTTGGTTAATGAAAGATAAATTTTACGAATTAAGCATCAAAACATCAAATTTTTATGATGAAATTTTAGAGTTAGTTTTTTCTTTTGGGGTCACCTGTGTAGAAGAGCTAGACCATGAGATCATCATCAGGGAAGAGTATGATCTAAAAGATATAGCTTGGGGTGTCGAAGAGTATGCAAAAGGCCTCTCTAGTGTTCGTAAAATTTCAAATGATTTAAAAATTTCTCTTAATTCAAAAGAAAATAAGGACTGGCTAGGCGAATATAAAAAGGCAGTTAAGCCTATTTTGGTTGATAAAATTTATATTAGACCTAGCTGGGAAGAGCCACTTAGAGGTGTAACAAATATCATAATCGACCCAGCTCTAGCCTTTGGCTCAGGGCACCATGAAAGCACAAATTCTTGCTTGCAACTTTTACAAAAATATGCAAAAAGTGGCGATGGCGCTTTAGATGTGGGATGCGGAAGTGGGATATTAAGCATTGCTTTAGCAAAGCTTGGTTGTAAGGTCGATGCCTGCGATACGGACGAGCAAGCCACGCAAAGCTCGCTAAGTAACGCCCAGCTAAATGAGGTTAAATTTAATAAAATTTGGACAGGATCTATTGCAAATTTAGAGCAAAAATCGGATATCGTCGTAGCACACATCATCGCCGATGTCATTTTTATGCTCTCAAATGACTTAAAAAAATCGCTTAAAAAAGGCGGCTATTTAGTATTGTCAGGAATTTTGAACAAATACGAAGATAGGATTAAAGATACGTTTAAGGATTTGGAGCTAGTTGAGATAAAACAGGCTAATGATTGGGTTAGCTTTGTTTATAAGGAAATGGATGAATAATCAAAATAATAACCAAAATAATGGCGATAATAACGGTTTTTTTAACAAAAATCCCATCTTTATCTTTGCTATTTTTGCGATAGTTATAGTGCTTGCTTTTAGAAGCTTTAGTGGCGACGGATTAGGCGGTACTTTTGGGCTTGGCAGCAACGCTCAAAGCAAGATGATAGCTTATTCTGAATTTAAAGATATGCTAAAAAATAAGCAACTAAATGAAGTTGCGATATCTGAAACCACGATAAAAGGCGTTGGTAATGACAAAACCATCTATCTCGCAAAGCGCATAAATGATCCAACGCTCATTGGCATACTTGAGCAAAACGGCATAACTTACAGCGTTTATAGCGAAAATAACTGGTTTGGAGATCTTATATTTTCATGGATCATACCGGTGTTTATATTTTTTGCTATTTGGATGTTTATCGCTAGTCGTATGCAAAAGAATATCGGCGGTGGCATACTAGGTATAGGAAGTGCGAAAAAGCTTATAAATTCTGAAAAACCAAAAGTTAAATTTGACGATGTTGCAGGCGTTGAAGAGGCAAAAGAAGAGGTTCAAGAGATAGTTGATTATCTAAAGAGCCCAGATAAATATCTAAGACTTGGAGCTAAAATTCCAAAAGGTATTTTGTTAGTTGGCCCTCCAGGCACTGGTAAAACGCTTCTTGC
>JAHADO010000206.1 GCA_018375265.1 Campylobacter concisus
CGAAATTTTATGCGAAGCCTTTGACAACGTCGCTGGCAAGGCGATGATACTAAACGAAGCTGGTGCCAGCCTAAAAGATAAAAAGATCATCGGCGCCTCTGGCATGGCAGGATACTTTAGCTCAAATCTCATAAAAACTATAAAATTTGCCAAAAATGTCTATCTTTGCGGCGACCTCACAAATGAGGCGAAGATCGGTCAAGGGCTCATGGCGCCGCGCGTCGCAGTCTGCGCAAACCACGAGGCAAATTTAGCCATTAGACTACTTATGGGCTTGGAGGCGTAAGTGCAAAGTGATAGTTTGATCCTTGGCGGCAAGGAATTTCAAAGCCGCTTTATCCTTGGCTCTGGCAAGTACTCGCACGAGCTCATCGACTCAGCCATAAACGAGGCTGGAGCGCAAATTTTAACCCTTGCTCTTAGGCGCATAAACGAGAGCAAAGAGCGAAATATACTTGACTTTATCCCAAAAGGTGTGACGCTTTTGCCAAACACAAGTGGCGCTAGAAACGCCAAAGAGGCCGTTCGTATCGCCCAGCTTGCACGTGAGCTTGGATGCGGCGAGCTTGTTAAGATAGAGATCATCACTGACTCTAAATTTCTCTTTCCAGACAATGCTGAAACCATAAAAGCTTGTGAAGCTTTGGCAAATGACGGCTTTGTGCCAATGCCATATATGTTTCCAGATCTAAACGCCGCAAGAGCGATGCTAAGCGCAGGGGCAAGCTGCATAATGCCTCTAGCTGCGCCCATTGGCTCAAACCAAGGGCTAGTTTTTAAAGATATTATTGAGATTTTGATAAACGAGCTTGATACGCAGATCATCGTTGATGCTGGCATCGGCAGGCCATCACAAGCGTGCGAAGCTATGGAGATGGGAGCGGCTGCTATCATGGCAAACACAGCCATCGCCTCATCTAAAAATATCCCGCTCATGGCAAGAGCCTTTAAAGAGGCGATCATCGCTGGTCGCAACGCTTATCTAGCAGGCCTTGGCGCAAAGAGCAAAAGCGCAAACGCCTCATCGCCGCTCACTGGATTTTTAGACTGATGAAATTTACTAGAACCGACCACATGCAGCTACTACCTCACATGCAAGATGTTGGCAGCGACATTATGGATGAGATTTTAAAAGAGCGAGCGAACTATAAGCCAGAAATTTACACCGAAGCAGACGTAAAGGCAGCCCTTAATGCAAAGCACTGCTCGCTTGAAAATTTAAAAGCTCTACTCTCGCCTGCTGCAGCGCCATTTTTAGAGCCAATCGCCCAGCTTGCCCAGGCAAAGACAAGGGCAAATTTTGGCTCAAACATCACACTCTTTACGCCGCTTTACATAGCAAACTACTGCGATAACCTCTGCGTTTATTGCGGTTTTAACGCTAAAAATAATATAAAAAGGGCAAAGCTAAGCGACGAGGAGATCACAAGGGAGCTAAGAGAAATTTCAAAGAGCGGCTTAGAAGAAATTTTAATACTAACTGGCGAGAGCGAGACCAACTCAAGTGTCGCTTACATCGCAAATGCTTGCGCTTTGGCAAAGAAATTTTTTAAAGTCGTTGGGGTTGAAATTTACCCATTAAACTCTGAGGGCTACGCCCTGCTTCACAAAAGTGGCGCAGACTACGTGACTGTCTTTCAAGAGACCTACAATCCCACAAAATACGAAAAAATCCACCTTGGTGGCAATAAAAGAATTTTTCCATACCGCTTAAATGCGCAAGAGCGAGCGCTTCTTGGAGGCATGAGAGGGGTTGGCTTTGCCGCACTTCTTGGCATAGATGACTTTAGACTTGACGCCTTTGCGACTGCGCTTCACGCAAGCTTAGTTCAAAAAAAGTATCCACACGCCGAGATCGCATTTTCATGCCCAAGACTTCGCCCTATCATAAACAACGACCGCATCAATCCGCGTGACGTGGGCGAGCGCGAGCTTTTGCAAGTGATCTGCGCTTATAGAATTTTTATGCCAACAGCTAGCATAACGATCTCAACCAGAGAAAAGGCTAAATTTCGCGACAATGCCGTAAAGATCGCTGCAAATAAAATAAGCGCTGGCGTAAAAGTAAGCATCGGCGCTCACGGCGAAGAGAAAAAGGGCGACGAGCAGTTTGAGATAAGCGATAGCAGAAGCGTGAATGAGATCAAGGCTATGCTAAAAGCAAACGGCCTAGAGCCCTTGATGAGCGAGTATGTCTATGTTTAAAATTCTCTGCGTGGCCGACTTTGAAAGCTATGAGGGCGATGACTTTTTAAAGAGAATACAGCTGCTTTGCAAGGCTGGCGTGGATGAAATTTTGCTTCGTGCAAAAGGGCTAGACGAGGCTCAGTTTTATGATCTTGCTAGGGTTGTGGCTCAAATTTGTGAAAACTACCGCAAGAAGTTTATCATTAATCAATTTTTTGACGTAGCTTGCAAGCTAAAGAGCGACTTTTGGCTCACTTCAGCGCAGCTTGAATTTTTTAAAAATCACGGCGTTTTTTTAGAAGAATTTAGAAAAACAGCTAAAATTTACGCCCCAGCTCACGACCTAGAACAGGCTAAAATTTCAGCTTCTATCGCTGACGTGCTCGTTGCTTCTCATATATTTGCCACCTCTTGCAAGGCTGGTTTAGAGCCAAAAGGGGTAAATTTTATAAGTGAGCTAAAAAGCTTAGATAAAGAAATTTACGCACTTGGCGGACTAAACAACCAAAACTACAAAGAGGCCATAAAAGCTGGCGCAAACGGCATTTGCTTCATGAGTCTAGCAATGAACGGCGATATAGAGCTTATAAAAAAGATAGCAAAGAGCAAAAACGAGCAAATTTAGCTTTATTTGCATAAAATTTTACATACTATTTTATATATAAAACTACGTAAGATTAAATTTATAGACTATTCTTGCTCCTCTTGCAAGAGCCAAGATGAGCTTTACAACAGATCAACTTGCACGCCGTCTTGGATCTCGACAAAAACGGTGTGTGTTGATTTTATTGTATTGCCATTGATAGTTTCATAGCGATTAAAGGTCGCTTTATAGACTTGATTTACAGCGTCACCATCGCTTGTGACATCTACTTTGTTATACGTATCGCCAACGACGCTATGTTTATTATTTAGCGTGGTGATATCTGCTTTTGTGGCTTTTACAAAATCATGTGTAAGCTGTACTAGATCTTTGCTGTCGCCTATAACCTTTAGCACGGTATTTACGCTCTCGCTGGCTGCGCTATTGTTCGCATCTCTTGTATTTCTACTATCTACGATATCAAATATGCCATTTGGGCTAAATTTTATAGAAACAGCCTGATCTGCGCTGCCAAGTTGCACTTTTTCAAAGTTATTTATCTTTTTAACATTGTCTAAATTTGAAAAATCAACATCATCAACCACTATAAGCGTATCTACTCCACCTTTGCCGTCGATCGCCCTGCCCTTACTATAAACAAAAGCATCATCTAGGTTACCGCCCTTTACGTCGCCTTCTTGTTTTAGATAGATTGGGTCTCCAAAATTTGCCTCGCTATATTTGCTT
>JAHADO010000207.1 GCA_018375265.1 Campylobacter concisus
TTGATTTTATACTTCCTAGTTTTGCTGCCATATTCATCCTTGTTAAAATTTTTCTCGCATTTTAATGAATTTTATAATTCATGTATATTGTACCCAGGTACAATAAAGCCCTTAAATTCGGCATTTGTGACACATGTATGACAATTTTACGTTATCAATTTATATATTATTTTGATCAAAATGAGGCAAATTTCATTTTATACGTCTTATCTTTTAAGAGAGAGTTAAATTTAACGTGTGCTTTTTGTGATAAAATGAGCAAAAATAATATTTTTTAAATTTATAAAAATATTTTAGAAATTTATTTGAGCTACTTTATTTTTTGTCTATTTGCTTGGTTTGGTATTACGAAAATTTAAAAATGCGTAAAATTTCTTACTAGGAGGATAGCTATGAAAAAGCTAGTTTTATTGATCTGCATTCTAGTTGCTTCGCTCTATGCAAAGCCAAACGTCGTCATCTTAGCCACAGGTGGCACGATCGCAGGAAGCGCTAGTGGCGCGACAAATGCCCAGTACGACGCGGCTCAGCTTGGCGTCGATATCCTCATCAAAGCCGTGCCTGAGATAGTAAATTTAGCAAACGTAAAAGGCGAGCAAGTCGCCAACATCAGCTCAAACAACATGACTGATGAAATTTGGCTAAAGCTTGCAAAACGCGTAAATGAGCTACTTGCCAGCAAAGACGTGGACGGCATCGTCATAACTCACGGCACCGACACCCTCGAAGAAACCGCCTACTTCTTAAATTTAGTCGTCAAGTCAGACAAGCCTGTAGTTTTAGTAGGTGCTATGCGAAGTGCCACATCCATGAGCGCTGATGGTCCGCTAAATTTATATAACGCAGTAAGCGTAGCAGCTAGCAAAGAAAGCGCAGGTAATGGCGTTTTAGTCGTGCTAAATGACGAGATCAACGCCGCTAGAGAGGTTACAAAAACAAACACCTCATCAGTTGATACATTTAAGTCAAGAAACACCGGCGCCATCGGCAGAGTCTATTATGGCAAGGTCGTTTACAGCACAAAAAGCCTCAAAAAACACACCGCAAGCAGCGTCTTTGACGTAAGCAAGCTAGAGACCTTGCCAAGGGTTGATATCATCTACTCACACGCAAATGACTACGGCGATATCGCAAAACACCTGATAGATGTCGGCTCAAAGGGCATCATCCACGCAGGCACAGGTAACGGCAGCATCCACAACAACGTATTTACCGTGCTTCAAGAGGCAAATGCCAAAGGCATAAAGATAGTAAGAAGCGCGATCGTTGGCAGCGGCTACATAGATAGCAGTAAAAAGATGGATGATAATGGAAATTTCATCACCGCAAGCGATCTAAACCCGCAAAAGGCTAGAATTTTACTCATGCTAGCCCTCACAAAGACGAGTGATACAAAAGAAATTCAAAAATCTTTTGATGAATACTAAAATTTACTTGGCTGCCCTGTGCGGCCAAGCTTTAAAATTTTTGATACTTTAGATGTGATAAAATCCTCTCAAATTTTAAAAAAGGATCAAATTTGAGAAGTGATATAATCAAAAAAGGCTACACAAGAGCCCCACACCGCTCACTTTTACGTGCGACTGGGTTAAAAGACGAGGACTTTGCTAAGCCATTTATCGGCGTTGCAAACAGCTTTATAGAGATCATCCCTGGGCACTTTTTCTTAAACAAATACGCTCAAATTTTAAAAGATGAAATTCGCAAAAATGGCTGTGTGCCGTTTGAATTTAACTGCATCGGTGTGGATGACGGCATAGCGATGGGGCATGGCGGCATGCTATATAGCTTACCTAGCCGCGAGATCATCGCGAACTCGATAGAAACAGTGATGAACGCGCACGCACTTGACGCGCTTGTTTGTATGCCAAACTGCGACAAGATCGTCCCTGGCATGGTTATGGGCGCTTTAAGGGTCAATGTCCCGACCATTTTTGTAAGCGGTGGTCCTATGAAAAAAGGCCACACAAAAGATGGCAGACCGATCGATCTTGCGACTGCGTTTGAGGCGGTTGGTAAATTTGAGACCAAAGAGATAAACGAGGCCGAGCTAAGAGATATCGAGTGCAACGCATGTCCAAGTGGGGGCAGCTGTAGCGGTATGTTTACGGCAAATTCTATGAACACGCTTTGCGAAGCGATGGGCATAGCGCTCCCTGGCAACGGCACCATCCTTGCACTAACTCCAGAGCGTGAGGAGCTCATCAGACAGGCTGCTCGCAGGATCTGCCAAATCGCCCTTGATGAGAAATTTAAGATAAGAAACATACTAAATGAAAAGGCGATCCGCAACGCACTTGTCGTTGATATGGCGATGGGTGGCAGTAGCAACACTGTCCTTCACATGCTAGCTATCTCAAGAGAGGCTGGCGTAAATTTAGAGATAAAAGAGCTAAATAAGATCAGCCAAAACATCGCTCACATAGCTAAGATCAGCCCAAGCTTGCCAAACGTGCACATGGAGGATGTCGGCAGGGCTGGCGGTATGAATGCGGTGATAAAAGAAATTTCACGCAGAGATAATGGCATGTTAAATTTAGACAACCTAACAGTTAGCGGCGAAACTTTGGGCGAGCGCGTAAAATCTAGCGACATAAAAGATGAAAGCGTCATTCACAAGGTGGAAAATGCCTACTCGCAAGTTGGCGGACTTGCCATTTTGTTTGGAAATTTAGCCGAGCAAGGCTGTGTCATCAAGACAGCTGGCATCGTTGGCGAGCGTAAATTTAGCGGTAAAGCGGTCTGCTTTAACTCACAAGATGAAGCCATAGCTGGCATCTCAAGTGGCAAAGTAGATAAAGGCGACGTCGTCGTCATCCGCTACGAAGGCCCACGTGGGGGACCAGGCATGCAAGAGATGCTAAGCCCTACTTCGCTCATCATGGGACGAGGACTTGGCGCAGACGTAGCGCTCATCACAGATGGTCGCTTTAGCGGAGCGACAAGAGGTCTAAGTATCGGCCACGTGAGCCCAGAAGCGGCTGAAGGCGGCATGATAGGCTTGCTACAAGATGGCGACATCATCGATATAGACGTCGATAAATACGAGATCAACGTTCGCCTAAGCGAAGCCGAGATCGCAAAGAGAAGAGCAGAATTTAAGCCAGTCGATAAAGCGCTAACCTCTCGCTGGCTAAGGCAGTATCAAAAACTAGTCACAAACGCAAGCAACGGAGCGATATTAGAGGCGTAAACTACCAAATTTAAGCCTAAATTTTAGGCTTAAATTTACTTCACTCCGTGCCAAAGTAGGCGGTTTTTGCCTAGCTTTGTGTCGATGCTCTCTTTTATAATTTCACAAATATACTCTTTTGAAAACCCTATGGCCTCCTCCAAGCTCTTGCCCTTTGCAAGGTAGCAAGCAAGCGCCGTTGAGAAAGTGCAACCGGTCCCACTCATCACAAGTGGACTAGCAAGCGGAGTTTTGAAATTTTGCAGTGAGCCATCTTTTCTATAAAGCGTATCTATGCTGCTATCCTCTCTTACATGTTTTTTCACGATGATATCGCA
>JAHADO010000208.1 GCA_018375265.1 Campylobacter concisus
GTCATATTGGAATGGCGACCAACAACCACATCCTCCACAAAATCCAAACACTTGGTCTACAAAGAGAGGTTAATATAGTGGGCGATAGTTTTTTAGGATACCCAAACGTAATAAAATTAAAAAAAGGCTTTTACAAACTAAATATAGAATATATAGATCAAAGAACGGATGTGGATCTTGATATACAGATAAGAAAACATAAAAATCCTATATATACGGATGCTGACTTTAAAAATATTGGCTCGCAAGGAAGTGGCACACATCTTTTTAGTAATAGCTATATAAAAGCTTTGGAAGATAAAGGATACGTTAGTAGTGCTGACGCAAATGGCTATAGAAAAGCACTAAATGGTTATGGAAATGACCCAGATGATTTTAATAGAGTAATGCACTTAAAACACAATACAAATACTCTTGAAGGAAGTAATCTAAATGATGTCTTTATCTATAATGGCAAGAGTATAGATGCAAAAGGTGGTGTAGATAAGCTGATATTTGTTGAAGATACAAAACTAGAAAAAGTAAGTAATTTAAATGATACTTTAAAAAGTTTTGAACGTTTGCAACTAGGTACTGAAACCCAAGCTGTCTCAATATCACTCAATACTAAAAACGTTCTTGATATCATAGACTCAAAAGAGACCACCATAACCATTGGCTCAGGAAGTGGCAGAAAAAAGATACAAGATACGCAAAATATGAATACTGTCTTAAAGATCTCAGGCGATGATGAAGATGGCGTTAAGCTAATAAGTGATGGAAATAATAAATTTGAACTAGCTACTGATAAAGAAGTGACTATGCTTAACTGGAAACATAGTCAAGCCATTGGAGATGAATTTAACAAAGTAGAAGTCACAGCTGATAGCGGCAGCAAAACATGTCCTGATCATAAAAACGTAACAAACGATGCTAGCGGAAATACTACGATACATAAACCGGATCATGCAGTAAATCACGTCTATAAGGGCACATACACTGATAGAACCAACACAAAAACATTTTTCGTCGAGATAGATAAAAATATCAAGATCACTCACGAGGGAGATGATCAAAATAATACCTTTACCTACGAAGGCAACAAGATAGACGCAAAAGGTGGCGTAGATACGCTCATCTTTACTGAAAATATCGATCTTAGCAGAGTGGATGATCTAAATGATAAGCTAAAGAGCTTTGAAACTTTACAGCTTGGCAGCAAGAGCACTCAGGCGGTCTCGATAGGGCTAGATGCTAAAAGCGTGCTTGATATCATAGACTCACAAGTAACAGATGGTGGTCTAAAAAGTGTAAATACCGTGCTAAAGATCAAAGGCGACAATAATGACAAAGTGGCGCTAGAGGGCAAAGGCACTATCTTCACACAAGCAACAGACAGCGAAGTGGCAGCACTAAATTTAAAACATAGCGCTTTAGGCGATACACACAACCAAGTAGCAGTTGATGGTAGCGGACATGCGCTAAATCAAGTCTATAAAGGCGTATATGGCAGCGGAGGCGGCACACAAACATTTTTTATCGAGATAGATAAAGATGTAAGTGTAGTAGATTTGGTGCATTAAATTTAACTTTGTCGGGCTAAAAATTATAGTTTTATATTTAAATTTCTTAAAAACAAAAGCTTCTTGTAGATTTTTAAACTTAGTTTAAATATTTAAAATGTATAATCCAATTTCTTTTATCAAGGTGGTTGGATAGCTCAGTCGGTAGAGCAGCAGACTGAAAATCTGCGTGTCGGCAGTTCGATTCTGCCTCTAACCACCATTTCTTTTTAATAAAATTTTTCATGAACGTGGACAGATGGGTGAGCGGCTGAAACCACACCCCTGCTAAGGGTGCAGCTCTTAATCGGGGCTCGAGGGTTCAAATCCCTCTCTGTCCGCCACCACTTATAAACAATCACAAATTTTTATCAACTTTTGCAAACATTGAGCCACGGTTTTAACGTTATTTTAAAACTTTATTCAAAAAATTATAAACAATAGCAAACTATTATTATCATAACTTTTTAGCTGACTATTTGACTGACTAGCTCAAAAAGTAGCCAAAACATTTGCCTTAGTCAGCTAAAAGAAAAACAATACCTATACTCTCACGCCAATTAGTGATCACACAATTTAAAAGAGTTAAAGCCAACAAAGCTCTTAGCCGACGTATACAAGCTCTAAAAGTCTAAGAGCCTTGATAGATGTAAAAATAGAGATAGCACTTCATAGCAATTTTATAAAAATAGCCCTTTCTTACTATGAAATTTCATCTAGAAACAATAGAAAATTTTAGTTAATAAAAGTTGATTTGCTATGAAAATTTGAACTAAAAATTCAAGGGCATTGCGCCCTTGAAATTATGATCTAACAGGTGAAAGATAAGGTTTTTCAGAGTGCATAGACATCTCGTTTTGTTGTCTAAATGCTATATACTCGTCTTCACTTAACCTTTTTATGTTAGCTATAGTGATCTTAAGAGGTGTGATACCTGAGAGTGGGTCGTGATCTTGTGCGTTTGCAAGCTCGTTACCGTCAGCCTCACTATAGTGGAAAGTCGTAAATATCGTACTCTCTCTAAGGTCAGGATTTACACGAAGTTTAGCTGCTATCCTGCCGCGTTTGTTCTCTACCATTGCGTAGCAGCCATCCTCTAGCCCCCTCTCTCTTGCGATATCAGGGCTTACTTCGATTAGCGGACCTTCGATGCCAGCACCATACTCTAGCGGTGGGCACTCTCTTGTCATCGTACCAGTGTGGTAGTGATAAACTTTTCTACCTGTTGTAAATAAGCAAGGATAGACCTCGTCAGGTACTTCGCTCATTGCGCCTGAACCTACTGGATAGCCATCAGGTATATGCATTTTAGCTTTAAATTCAGCCTCCATGCTCGCACGCTTATCTTTATCGTCAGCGTAAAGTACTGGAGCTAGGCGGAATTTACCATCAGGTAGCATTGATTTGTGATCAGTATAAAGATCAGGTGTGCCTGGGTGATCTTCATCAGGGCATGGCCAGCTGATGCCACCTAGTTTTTCAAGCCTATAGTAGCTAATACCACCAAAGAATTTAGGCATTAGTTTTCTAAGCTCGTCCCAAACCTCTTCTGCGCTTAAGAAGTCAAATCCCTCAAGTCCCATAGCTTTTGCGATGTTGCAAACTACTTTCCAGTCAGGCTCTACGCCACCTACTGGTTCGCTTGCTTTTCTAGTCCTTTGAACACGGCGAGATGTGTTGATAAATGTTCCATCTTTCTCTCCCCAACCAGCTGCAGGTAAGACAACGTCAGCCTTTTGAGCGCTCTCTGTAAAGAATAGATCTTGCACGATAAAGCAGTCTAGGTGGTGTGTAGCATGCACAAAGTGCTCTGTCCAAGGGTCACTCATAACAGGGTTTTCGCCATAAACGTAAAGCACTTTTAGCTCGCCGCTATCCATCTTATCAGGTGCGTATGTTAGTTTAAAGCCAGGCACTGGATTAAGCTCGAAGTGCCAAACTTTGCGAGCTTGC
>JAHADO010000209.1 GCA_018375265.1 Campylobacter concisus
TCAATAAAAGAGTGAGCGTGACGCCTATCTCAATAATCGGCGCCGCAACGGGCGCAAAAGACTACGTGATGATCGCAAAGACGCTTGATAGGGCGGCTATTGAAGTTGGTATTGATTTTATAGGTGGTTTTTCGGCTTTAGTTCAAAAGGGCTATCAAAAGGGCGATGAAATTTTGATAAATTCTATCCCACAAGCACTCGCACAAACCGCAAAAGTGTGCTCAAGCGTCAATGTCGGCTCAACAAAAAGTGGCATAAACATGAGCGCAGTGCGTGACATGGGGCGCATCATAAAAGAGACGGCGGCGGCTTCAGAGATGGGTTGTGCGAAGCTTGTTGTCTTTGCAAACGCAGTCGAGGACAATCCTTTTATGGCTGGTGCATTTCATGGCGTGGGCGAGGCTGATGTGGTGATAAATGTCGGCGTTTCAGGCCCAGGAGTCGTCAAAAGAGCGCTTGAAAAGGTGCGTGGCGAGAGCTTTGACGTAGTGGCTGAGACTGTGAAAAAGACGGCGTTTAAGATCACTCGTATCGGTCAGTTAGTTGGTCAAATGGCGAGCGAGCGCCTTGGGGTTAAATTTGGTATCGTCGATCTCTCTCTTGCTCCAACGCCTGCTGTGGGCGACTCGGTGGCTCGCGTGCTTGAGGAGATGGGGCTTGAGGCTGTCGGTACGCACGGCACGACTGCGGCACTAGCTCTGCTAAACGACGCAGTCAAAAAAGGCGGCGTCATGGCGTGCAACCAAGTTGGTGGCTTAAGCGGTGCGTTTATCCCAGTATCAGAAGATGAGGGTATGATAGCTGCGGTGCGTGCGGGATCGCTAAATTTAGAAAAGCTTGAGGCGATGACGGCGATATGCTCGGTGGGACTTGATATGATCGCCATACCTGCGGATACGCCAAGCGAGAGTATAGCTGCGATGATCGCTGATGAGGCGGCTATCGGCGTGATAAATCAAAAAACAACGGCCGTTCGTATCATACCTTTAGGCAAAGAGGGCGATATGATCGAGTTTGGCGGTCTTTTAGGAAGAGCGCCTGTGATGAAGATAAATAAAGCTTCAAGTGCCGATTTCATCGCTCGTGGCGGACAAATTCCAGCACCAATTCATAGTTTTAAAAACTAATCTTCAAAGTCCGCTTTAAATTTGCGGACTTTACATGATTTATTTTAATCGTTTAAAAAACAATTAATTTTTGAGTTTTTTGTTATAATTCTACTTTTTATAAATTACGATATATAAAGGATTTTTTATGTCACGTGCACGAAGAGATAGAGTTGGTAAAGCGGCTGATACTTCGGCTCCAGTAGTTATGTTACTTATTTTGTTTTTTCTCTCGCCCATAATATTACTGATAGAGCTTTATCTTCAAAATAAAATATTAAAAATAAAGTGGCGTATAAAAGATATCGTATGGGCATTAAATTCAACATACTCATTTTGGGTTCTTGTTATTGGTGTAGTTACAATTTGCATATTTAAAATATTCGATAGATATGAGCCTATTATTTATGATTATATCCCATTGATAGTGGTGATCTTGCTCTTAGTACCGCACTTCTACTTTTCATTTAAATATAAAAGTAAATTTAATAGATTTGCTAGATTAAAAGCAAAAAAAAGAAGAATGGAATTGCGCGAAAAAGCAGAAATGATTTTAAAAAAAGAAAAAGAAGAAGATAGGCTAAGAAGAGAAATTAATAAAACTGCTCGTTAGATTTTTATACAATTTTGCTTCTTGTGTTGCTTAAAAAACAGAGTTTATCTCTTAAATTTATCTAATCTTTTCAACTGCTTTTAGTTAAAATAATAAAAATTTTAAACTAAGGAGCTAAAATGAAAATTTTATCACTGCTTACGGCACTACTTTTTGGAGCGGTATGTGGCTTTGCAAACGATGGCAAAGTAAGAAGTATCGACATCTACGTCACGCCATACTACTCAGCAAATGCTGGCAAGGTGGAGTACGTCAAGGTCTATGACAAGATAGATGAGCTTTTAAAAAGTGGCAAAGAAGAGGACTTTAAAAAGGCTGAAAAGATCGTGCAGGACGCTCCACAAATGGTCTCTCCGATAACTCTTTTTGTTCTCTCGGCTCGCGCTTATGATCTTGGACTTCGCGATGATGCGGTATTTTGGTTTTATGCGGCAAAAAACCGCGCTATATTGCTAAGAGGCGTTATAGACATGGAGGGCGAGAAATTTACTGACGTGGTGGCTGCGATAGGGGCATTTATGAAGCTTGTTGGCGACGTGGTCAATCCTTATGCATTTTGCGATATCAAAAAGCAACAAGAGATCGCTGATAAAGCACTTGAATGGACTAAGAAAAATGCCTATGAAGCGATGTTTTCGCCAGAATTTAGCTCGCCTCACGAAGATAGAAAAGCAGCCCTTGCAAAAGGCATAGAAAAGTTAGAAGCCCGCAATAAAAAAGAGAAAGATTACTTTTTAGATAAAGACAATCTTGCTAACTTTAAAGCTATGCGCAAGCAAAATGGCACTGATGATAAATTTTGCTTCTAAATAGCGAGAAAAACTGAAAATTTGCTTGTAAATTTAGCTTTTGCTTTATGCTAAAAGGGCAAATTTACAAGCTATTTCTATTTTAAATCACAACAAATTTGCTTAAATTTGGCTCTTTTTCGTAAGAGTAGCAAAACCACAAAAATGAGAATAAAAAATGACTTTGAAATTTGGCGAACTTGAAAAAGTAGCAACAGATGATGGCTTTATCTGGTATGGGGAGACGTGGATAAAAAGCGAAATTTTTGGGCAGGTGCCATTTTGCCTCGTTAGCACAGACATGGCAGACGTAGATGATGAGACTACTTTGCTAGCAGAGCGAATTGCTAGTGATATCGATCGGTACGTAAAAGAGGGGCTTGCCTTTTTAAAAGATGAGCTTAGGCGAGGGCGCTTTTTGAGCAAGAATGAGCTTAAATTGCTTGACGTGCCAGTTTGTGAGCTGCCATTTATCTCGCCGCAATGTACCTTTTATGCTGGTGATAAGCAGTGGTTGATGAGATTTGCCGAGGGCGAGCTTGATATCTGTGAGCCTTATGGTATTGGGGTGATCTTTGAGGGTGAAAAGCCGCTTTGTTTAGAAAATTTAGAGCTTAGTAGTGAGTGTTAAGCGCTTAAATCTTTAAATTTACGCATTAAAAGCTAGATAAATTTAAGACTTTCAAGCCCTGTGAAAAATAAAAATTATGAAATTTTTAGGCAGATAAATTTATCAATGTGATTGCAATTTAATAGGCGCTGGATATTAATTTGCTGTTTTAGGTTTTTACGTCAAAACAGCAAATTTGTTAATTATGCGTTGCAGCAGTCGCTTGGATCTTTTTCTTTTGTGATCCTAGCTCTTAGGTCGTGGCGGATGATCTCTATCGACCAAAACCATACCATGTGACCCACAAACTCAGAGACATACTCATACCAAGGAAGTGTCCAAAGTGGCGGAGTG
>JAHADO010000210.1 GCA_018375265.1 Campylobacter concisus
CTGTGAGATTTGTGTTGCCTTTAAATTTAGATGAATTAAAACTAAATTCAGATACACTTCCAAATTATATCATCCAAGCTGTTTAGGAGAAAATTTGAATATCTTAATCCCTGCCACAAGTGCAAATTTAGGACCTGGTTTTGACGCTTTAGGACTTAGTTTAAAGCTTTTTAATAGCGTAAAGATCGAACCATCTAAATTTAGCTCAGTCTCGATAAATGGCGAGGGAAGTGATAGCACAAATTTAAAGAGAAACAACATTTTTCTAAGCATTTTTAATGAAATTTTTTTAGAGCTAACCGGCAAAAATGAAAATTTTAGAGTTGTTTTTGAAAACAATATCCCATTTTCAAGAGGGCTTGGTAGCAGCTCTGCAGTGATCGTTGGAGCTATAGCTTCAGCTTACGAGATGGCTGGGTTTAAGGCTAGCAAAAGTGTTGTTTTAAATAAAGCGATCATCTATGAAACCCATCCAGATAATATCTCGCCAGCAGTTCATGGCGGATTTATTAGTGCTATCGTAAAAAATGGCAATGTTTATGCGAATAAAATAAATTTAAGCGATGATATAAAAGCGGTCGTCGTCATCCCAAATAAGCCGATGAGCACTGCATCATCAAGGCAAATTTTGCCAAAAAACTACACCATGAAAGAGTGTGTAAATAACCTCTCGCACGCTGCATTTTTGACATCTTGTTTTTATGAGAAAAGATATGATCTTTTAAGGGTAGCAAGTGAAGATATGATGCACGAAGAGCGCAGAATGAGCGCTTTAAAAGAGCTTTTTGAAGTCCGAAAAGTAGCTTATGAAAATGGAGCGCTAATGAGCACACTTTCAGGCTCAGGCTCAAGCTTTTTAAACATCGCTTACAAAGATGATGCTAAAAATTTACAAGACGCTTTAAAGAGTAAATTTGGTGATTTTAGAGTTGAAATTTTTTCATTTGATAACGATGGATACGAAATTACGCAAAGCTAAAAACAAGTTTAAAAAGGTATAATGAATAAAAATAATCCAGTAAGGACATGCGTCGCTTGCAAAGTTAAATTTTCTCAAAACTTGCTAAAAAGATACCGCTTTGTAGGCAAGAATTTAGAGTGCGGCAAAGGAGATGGCCGCAGTTTCTATCTATGTGATGGCTGTTTGCAAAAAGACGACAAAATTTTAAAAAAAATAATTGATAAACAAACTAAAGGTGCCCTCGGACTTGACGCACCGAAGTTAAAGGAGATACTCTTAAATGAGCAATGTTAGGATTTCAGAGATCGCAAATGAGCTTGGCTACCCAAGTAAAGAGATAGTAGAAAAAGCTCAAGAACTAGGCCTAAAGGTCAAAACTCACTCAAATGCTGTGAGCCTTGAAGAGGCTGAAGCAATATATGAATACGTTCAAACTGGCGTAATACCAGATAAATTTAAAAAGAAAAAGAGTGAGCCAAAGGCAAAAAAAGAGTCTAAAAAAGAGGCTGAAAAAGAGCCAGCAAAAAAAGAAGAAAAGCCTAAAACTGAGCCTAAAAAGGCAGCTACTAAGGCTGAGCCAAAACCTGAAAAGGTAAAAGAGCCTAAAAAAGAGGTGCAAATTTCAGAAGAAAAACCTAAAGCTGAGCCTAAAAAAGAAGAGCCTGTAAAGGTCGAGCAAAAGCCAGCAGAAGCACCAAAACCAAAAGAGAGCTTGGCTGATGTGACCCAAAAAAGACGCGGCCTTGTGATAGTTAAAAAGAAAAAAGATTACGAGGCACCAGCTCCTGTAAAAGAGGAGAAAAAGGCAGAGGCGGCTGTAACTAACATTAGTGATTTTAAGAGTATGTTCTCTGCTAGCGATGAAAATTTGGCTAGAAAAAAGAAAAAAGAGAAAAAAGTAACAGTTGTAAGCAAAAAAGATAGCGCTGAGAAGATGGACTTACTTGGCGGAAGCGACTTTGGTGACATCGTGCTTGAAGATGAAGATGTGGTAGTGCTACCTGATTTTAGCTTTAAAACCCCAGCTCCAGCTCCGATGCAAAGGACAAAACAGCCAAGTGCGATGAAGACAACCGTCAATAACACGATAAATTCGTTTGGCGAGGGTGGCATACAAAGAAGAGCTAGAAAAAAACACAAAAAGCCTGAAAATAAACAAAATAGCGAAGCTGTAACTTCGATAAATATCCCAAAAGAAATTCGTGTTTATGAATTTGCTGAAAAGCTAAATAAACAGCCAAGCGAGGTCATAGGTAAGCTATTTATGCTTGGTATGATGACAACAAAAAATGACTTTTTGGATGAAGATGCGATAGAAATTTTGGCTGATGAGTTTAATGTCGAGGTAAATATTATCGATGATCAAAAAGAATTCGACTACGTAGCAGCCTACGAAGAGGAGATAAAAGATGATGAAAATCTCCAGCCAAGAGCGCCAGTTATAACCATTATGGGTCACGTTGACCACGGCAAAACCTCGCTACTTGACTACATAAGAAAGTCTCGCGTAGCAGCAGGCGAGGCTGGTGGCATCACTCAGCACGTTGGTGCTTATATGGTAAATAAAAACGGCAAAAACATCACATTTATCGACACTCCAGGCCACGAGGCATTTACGGCTATGCGTGCAAGGGGCGCTGGCGTAACTGATATAGTTATCATCGTTGTTGCAGCAGATGACGGCGTAAAACCACAGACAAAAGAGGCGGTCAGCCACGCAAAAGCCGCTGGTGTGCCAATAATCATCGCGATAAACAAAATGGATAAAGAGTCAGCAAATCCTGATCTAGTAAAAACCGGTCTTGCTGAGCTTGACATCATGCCAACAGAGTGGGGTGGCAAGTATGAATTTGTGCCGAT
Source organism: Campylobacter concisus (assembly GCA_018375265.1). Lineage (GTDB taxonomy): Bacteria > Campylobacterota > Campylobacteria > Campylobacterales > Campylobacteraceae > Campylobacter_A > Campylobacter_A concisus_AB. Next base: position 2,822 of record JAHADO010000210.1, read on the forward strand.
CTCTGCAAAAACAGGCATGGGCATAGATGATCTACTTGAGATCGTGCTTTTGCAAGCTGATCTTTTGGAACTAAAGGCAAATCCAAAGGCAAACGCAAAAGCAACTGTTATCGAGAGCTCACTTCAAAAGGGTCGTGGTCCAGTAGCTACCATTATCGTTGAAAATGGCACATTAAACGTTGGCGACACTGTCGTAGCTGGCGTTGCATACGGTAAGATAAGAAGCTTGCTTGATGATCAGGGTAGGCCATTAAAAGAGATAAAGCCAGGCGAATGTGGCGTGATAGTAGGTCTTAGCGAGATAGCAGAGGCTGGCGAGACATTAATAGGCGTAAAAACTGATAAAGAGGCTCGCGAATACGCACAGAAAAAGGCTGAATATATCCGCCAAAAAGAGCTTAGCAAGAGCACGAAAGTTAGTATCGATGAGCTTAGCGCTAAGATCGCTGAGGGCGAGCTAAAGACACTTCCAGTCATCATCAAAGCTGACGTTGGTGGCTCACTCGAGGCGCTAAAAGCGAGCCTAGAAAAACTAGCAAACGACGAGATCAGAGTAAATGTCATCCACTCAGGCGTTGGCGGCATCACGCAAAGCGACGTTGCACTTGCAAGCGCAAGTAACGA
>JAHADO010000211.1 GCA_018375265.1 Campylobacter concisus
AAAAGATATCCTATTACTTTAATATGCTTCCCATATCTTTTAAGATAATTTTAGGATTTACACTCATATGTATGATTACTATCTCTTTGATGACAGTAGTAGCTATTATTAATAGACCAAAACAAATTCAACAACTAGAAGCATATGAGCAAAAGTTAACAAGTATATCTACAAATAAAGTTAGCGAAGATCATTATGTTACAGGTAGAAATGGGCAGGCTTATAATTTTAAAATTACATATGAAAGTATTACTTTAGAAGAAGTGAGGAATATACTTTCAGAAGAGAATATAAAATGGCGTGAAGTAAATAAAGCACAACTTATCGGATATGATATGGATGATAATATTAGTATTGAAATTATACGTGATATAAAAACTAAAAGTATAACTGTCATTTTAGAAAAAAATGGGCAAAAGCTTGCCATTTGCGTGGAGCTTGATAGCGAGCTAGGAGGCGTGGCGGCCTATCTTGGCGACTACGACGAGAAGCTTGATGTAAGCGCCATTTTTGAGGGCAAGAGTTTTGCTAGCGTAAAAATAATAAAGGCAGAGAATGAGTGAAATGCTATTTTTTGTGATAACAACTATTGTTAAAGCAGTCGTCATCTTGGCCGTCATGGCTAGCCTCGCAGGGCTTGCGACTTATGCTGAGAGAAAGGTGCTAGCCTACATGCAGCGCCGCGTGGGACCTGATATGGTGGGACCTGCTGGCGTGTTTCAGATCGTGGCTGACATGATAAAGCTCTTTACAAAAGAGGACATCGTGCCTGCAAATGCAAATAAATTTATCTTTTTAATAGCCCCTTTAATCTCTGCTATCGCGGCATTTGCAGCGCTTGCGCCTGTGCCATTTTTGCCAGAGTTTGAGGTTTTTGGGCATACGATTAGACCGATACTTGCAGATATAAACGTGGGCGTCTTATATATCGCTGGCGTGGCAGCTGTTTGCGTCTTTTCGCCACTTGCAGCAGGTCTTGCAAGCTACAATAAATTTGCACTAATCAGCGCCGCTCGCGCAGTCGTGGCGCTTCTTAGCTTCGAAGTGGTCGCTGGCATGGCACTTTTAAGCGTTGTCATGGTGACTAGCTCGCTCTCGCTAGTTGATATAAATAACTACCAAAAAGGCATATTTAACTGGCTCATCTTCAAGCAGCCACTTGCTTTCGTGCTTTTCGTGATGGCAAGCTTTGTGGAGTGCAACAGAACGCCGTTTTGTCTAACAGAAAACGAGACCGAGATCGTGGCAGGTTACGGCACTGAGTATAGCGGCATGAGGTGGGCGATGTTTTTTATCGGCGAATACACCAACATGATCGCAGCAAGCATTATCATCACGCTTTTGTTTTTGGGCGGTTTTAATGAGTTTTTATTTATCCCAGGCGCTTTGATGATCATCTTAAAATCAAGCCTAGTCTTTTTCTTTTTTCTTTGGACGAGGGCGTCGTGGCCGCATCTAAGGGTCGATCAGCTTAGCATGCTTTGCTGGAAAATTTTGCTTCCGCTTGGCATCTTAAATGTCGTAATCACCGGCTTTGCACTACTTATCTAAGGCGTAAAATGAGCGAGAAAAGATATATTTTGATAGACGAAAAGATAGAGCCAAAAGGGACATTTGATAAATTTAAGCACTTCATCGCCGCTACTTTTAAGCTTGATCTTTTAGTAGGGCTAAAGATCACGCTAAAGCAGATGCTCTTTAGCAAGTCGCACACTCTAAAATATCCTATGCAAAAGATGGAGCTAAACGCCAGATATAGGGGGATTCATAGGCTTTTAAAATTTGTTGAAAGCGAAAATGAGCGCTGCATAGGCTGTGGGCTATGTGAGAAAATTTGCGTTAGCAACTGCATCTCGATGAAGACTTCTCTTGGCGAAGATGGCCGCAAAAAGGTCGCAAGCTACACGATAAATTTAAGCAGGTGCGTCTATTGCGGATTTTGCGCTGATGTCTGCCCTGAGCTTGCCATAGTTTGTGGGCAAGAGTACGAGGTCACAAGTGAAAACAAAATCCTTTTTGGTACAAAAAATGAGTTTTTGACAGATGATAAATTCTTAAAAGATCAAGCCGAGTTTGAGGGCTATGGCGCGCTACCTAAAAATGCTAATAGCCTAGTAAAAAAGACGCCAAATGCGCTTACAAATGAAGATAAGGCAGAAGTGATGGATATAAATTTAAAAGGGTCAAGCGATGTATGAGAGCTTTGCATTTTATCTTTTTAGCGCCCTTATATTAGTTAGTTTTTCTTTTAGCGTGCTTTGCAAAAACGCCCTAAACGCGGTCTCTGCGCTAGCTGCTGGCATGGTTTTTATATCAGCTATATTTTTCTTGCTTGGGGCTGAGTTTTTAGGCGTGGTGCAAATCGTCGTCTATACAGGCGCGGTGGTCGTTTTATACGCATTTGCGATGATGTTTTTTGACACCAGCAAGGAGTGCGAGCCAAAAAGTGGCAAAAAAGCAAAGATCATCATCTATCTTCTAAGCAGCTTCATAGCGCTTCTTTTGATATTTATCTTTTTAGCGCCGATCTATAGCGCTAAGCAAGAGGTGGTAAATTCTACCCTAGCTAGCCTTGGTAACATCGAAGCGGTTGGAATTTTACTCTTTAGCAAGTATCTGCTGGCCTTTGAAATGTGCGCTATCATGCTGCTTGTGGCGATGGTGGCTGGCATCATCTTGATACATAAAGACCTAGACGCACAAAGCAAATTTGAGGAGATGCTATGATAGGCCTTACTCACTACCTCATCCTAGCAAGTCTAGTCTTTGTCATAGGGCTAGTTGGCATAATGCGAAGAAGAAATTTGATAATGCTATTTTTCTCAAGCGAAATTTTACTAAACTCAGCAAATATCGCGCTTGCAGCCATCTCGAAATACTACTTTGACCTAACTGGGCAGATCATCGCATTTTTTATAGTAGCTATCGCTGCTAGCGAGGTCGCTGTGGGGCTTGGACTGCTCGTGCTTTGGTATAAAAAAACTGGTAGCATAAGCCTAGAGTCGATGACAAATATGAAAGGCTAAGGGATGATTTTATTTTGTATTTCGCTATTTTTTCCGCTTCTTAGCTTCGTCATAGCTGGCATCTTTTCGCATAGCAGTAAGAATTTATTTATTGGTATTCTTTGCTCGCTTCTCATGATCGCAAGCACGACAGCTTCGCTAATGCTAACAGCTAGCCTTGGACTAGAAGAGCCTTTAAATTTAACTCTAAAAGAGTTTATAAATTTAGGCGGTTTGGAGTTAAATTTTAGCTTCGACCTTGACGCCATTAGCCTTGTTATGCTTAGTACCGTGGGCGTGGTCGCAAGTGTTGTGCATATCTACTCCATTGGCTATATGAAAGATGACGCTGGTTTTAACCGCTTTTTTAGCTACCTTGGGCTCTTTGTCTTTTGTATGAACGTCCTTG